>DAOUVS010000241.1 GCA_030667525.1 Candidatus Zixiibacteriota bacterium
CACCGTTTATTTCTTCTATGACTATATGCGGTATGATCGGCGTCGCGATAAGTTGGCTGTGGCTATGTTCCAGCGAAGCCCCGGCCGCTTCCCCATGATTTTTAAAAATAAGAATGTATTTGAAGCGGTGATCTTTCTGGAGATCAAGGGTTCGATCGCGAAAGGCCCACAACACATTTTTTATTTCGTCAATCGAGAGATCAGCCAAGTCGCGGGCATGATCAGCGGTTTCAATTATCACTTCATGCGCCCCGATACCATCCATTTTATCATAGATACCTTTTGGCTCGCGACTTAATGAACCCTCAATTGTCAGGGCCGGATATTTATTTGAGATCACCCTCAAAAACCAGCCTTTTTTATTCGGCTGGGATTGATCGCCTCGATATGCCAGAACTTCCGGCGGAGTACTGCTTTCGTTGCCGGGACAGAACGGACAAAGATGCGGTTCCTCCTGTCTGACCATATTGCCAAAACTACTGGGGCGTTTCCCTCTGACCGTTGAAATTATCACCCATCTTCCCGTTATCGGATCGCGACGAAGCTCAGACATTATATTTTCCTCGAATAATTTTTATCATATTATTCTATTTATCGGCATATAATTAAGCGCCTGCATAATCAACATTCTTCACTTTTCTATCCGCGACTTAATCGATTTTTTGAAATCTCCGCAAGGTTATCCTTCAGCGGTTGTCCCAATTCAACCTTACGACGGGCCATACTTTTTTCAATTGTTTCCAGCGCTTTTGTAATTCGATACTCATGCAAGTTTCCGGCAGCATACCATGTAAATGATGGTATCTCTTTTTCCGCCACCAGACCATTGCCAAGAACGTTGCAGGCGATTCCAATATTTATTCCGGTATTAAGTAACGTCCCAATAGCGGTTTTGGTGAAATCTCCAATGAATGACCCGATCTTTAAATACCCGGTATCTATAATCTCACCATTGATAGACACCTTGACATTTTTATAGTCATTTCTAAGATCGGAATTAGTTGTCATCGCTCCAAAATTGACCCATTCACCAACATAAGCATGTCCCAAAAATCCGGCATGATACTTATTACTGTAACCTTGTATGATTGATTCTTCGACCTCTCCCCCAACCCGGCAGACCGGCCCGATTGAACATCCGGTTATCTTTCCGCCGACCAAACGTGATTTCGGGCCAACATAAACCGGCCCAATTAAATATGTATGCGGCTCAATAAATACCTGACTGTCGATATAGATAGGACCATCAGAACCGTTCAAAACCGCCCCCGGAAGAATTTGAGCATCGCGGGAGATCATAATATTCTCACCATTTATGAAAACAACGCCGGGAAAGGCCATCGAAATATCTTTACTCCCGCCGGTGATAAATGAATCTGAAATTTTAGGAATCTTTTTTAGATAAAAAACATCTTCTTCAATAGCCCGTTCAATACTATTGACAATATCCCAAAGGTAATTGTAAAAACCGATCTCAATTTCCATCACCTCGGTACGGCTTTTCAATTTTTCGATCAGAGCATCAAAATTCATTTTTTTCAAGAGATCGAATTCTTCAATCGATAACTTGCCAAATATTTTGGCACCGACTAATTTACCTTTGGATAAAATCAACACATCAGTATCAGCTTTTTGAAGAGCAGCAAAAAGATTTAAATCGGCTTTGATACGGCCATTTATCAAAATTGTCTCATCGGTATCTGAAAAATCAGTTTTATTTACAGGATAGGTCGTTTGTTCTGATATTAGATCACCAAGAATCTCTCGACAAAACAAATTTGTATTATACTCAATAAAATTATTTGAAATTATCTCATAAAGGTATCTTATCCCCGGTCTGAGAAAATAAACCGGTCGCAATAATGACATGGGATAAAAATCAGCGTATTGATTATCCTCCAAAATTAGCAATTCTTTTGGCATAATATAAAGTCCTTAAAGATTAAATTACTTACCCAAGCTCAATCGATTTAGAAATCCTATCTTTTTTGACACCAGATAATAAAGAAGCGGCAGTCCCAAACCGTAGCAAGCGACCAACTGACCAATACCAACCATCTGAACTACAAAAAGGTACGACATATCGGTTATCAATGATAAATAGACCGCCACTCCAAAAGCATTGATCAATACCGGTGGAAGTGGTGCCAGAATTAAAGAAATTTTACGTGAGCGAATTTTGGATGTTAAATAGGTCAGGTAACCGGCCAGTAGTGTCAGAAGGGAGCCAAATATGATATCAGGAAGGCCGTTACCGCCAAAAATGTTTGCCACCAGACATCCGACAAACAGACCAATCATTGCAACCGGATATACAAAAGGTAAAATGGTCAGAACTTCGGCGATCCGAATCTGATAAACACCATAGCTGATTGGTGCCAGACTGATAGTCAAAACTGCATATAAAGCGGCAATGATTCCGGCAAAAGCTATATCTCGCGCACCCCATTTATTCATAACTACTTAAGAAAAACCGGAAATGCGCCATGTCAACCAAAATATTTAATCTATTTCAAACGATCTTAAACCTCAACCATCATTTCCTGAGCCATCTTTACCGATTCCATCCTGGAAATATCGCTCAGTGATATAAAATAAATCTTGCCATCATCCTGTTCATATAGAGCCAGATCCCAGCCATCTACCCTGATACTCATTGATTTTGGAATCAAATCAACCAAACTCTCACCATTTTTAAGCAAAAGTCTTAACGGCTCTCCAGACTCCAGACTTTTAATAAAACAATCAATAATGATACTCTCATTTCCGACAAAAACATCGGTTTCATCGAGTTTGCCATGAAGATAGCTATTAAGACTCTCCTTATTATTGCTCTCCGATGTTACCAAAATTTTTCGCTCGATATCTCTGATCATATCCCGAAAACGGGGTAATCTCATGAGAGGTGAGCATTTTAAACTGCACCCAATCAGCTCTTTTTCTTCATCGGTAAAATTAAATGTCGGCAAAGAAACTTCGCCGGCCAGATGATAGCCGTTATCATACTCTATTGGGACATTCATTTTTGATAATGTCTCAAGATCCCGATAAATCGTCCGTTTAGAAACTCCGGACTCGGCAATTAATTCATTCAAAGTGATTTTTTCTTTGACCTTGAATAGATTGACAAGATGCAGCAATCTTTCCAGTTTTGTCATAGCGTTTTCCCCCTTTATATTTACACTTCTCAAACTACAAAAGTAGTACTTAAAATATTATATAGGGAGCAACAGATTCACATCCTTGTTAGACACTATAAAGCACTTGAATTTGAATAAAAGCACAATAAACCCCCTCAAGCCTTATTAGTCAGCTGTTGCCCCCAACATTAACCAAACGGTTACTATAAATAGTTTTTTAGAATACTACCCGCCCTTTTTTGAACCTCAGTTTTCAAACTCTTTGGTTCAACTACTGTAATATCGCCCCCGAAACCAAGCAACCAGCGACAAATCTCTTCGGTGCCACTAACGGTCACTCGGTACTCTATTTTATTATCGTCAATATTGATGATTTCTTCATTGGGATGATGTTTCCCCATCTTAACAATCCGAGCCGCCTTCCCGGTCATTAAAACACGGACATTTACCGATTCGCCGCCATAAACACCCCAACTATCTTTAAAATATGCCTTCGGATTAACATCTTTACGCGGTTTAAAAAGCTTATCTGTGATTGAAACCTTTAATACTCGATCAACCCGAAAAGTCCTCATTTCTTTGCGAAGAAAACAGTAACCGACAAAATAGAAAGCGCGCTCGATAAATATCATAAAATACGGCTCGATCTCCCGTTCTGAAATCCCGCTTGAGATCGAATTATACTTAAGTTTGATTATTTTATTTTCCCGTATCCCTTGTTCAATAGAAGCATAAAATCTATTTTTGTTATCTCCGGTTGCCGTTGATTTAATATGAATACTGGTCGGAGTGGAGGCATACGGTTTCTCCTGTTTTACATTCTGAGAAAGACATGCCTCGATTTTGACCTTAATTGATTTTATCTTTTTCCTATCGAGTCCGCTCTTATATAATGGCGAAGATTCCAGAATAGAGATTAGCGTCAGATATTCATCGATATTAAAATTCAACGGCGGCAGAAAATTATCACTGGCATACTTATATCCACGGTCATAGTAAATAGGAACATTTGCCTCGGAAATAGAAATCACATCCCGATAAATAGTCCGTTCAGCAACGCCGCATTCGGCTGCAATCATACCGGCATTCAGATTTCTTCTGGTTCTGAGAAGATTTAGAATAAATAATAACCTGTCGTATTTGGCCATTCTCATAATGTAATGGTACACAAGGAAACAACCTTTGTCAACCGGTATCAAACCATAGGTATTGCCCAAGCCCCATACTTTCAGTATCGGAACAATCCCACACCACACATTACATCCGAATGCCCCCCATCACATTACCGCTTTAACAAAGAACGGCACACTCTTTGCGAAACA
>DAOUVS010000061.1 GCA_030667525.1 Candidatus Zixiibacteriota bacterium
ACGCACCCCCGCTCGCTCTTTGTCAATGAGATGTATCATCGCATTAAGGTCTGGGTTGTATTGAAGAGCAGCACCTAAGATATCCGGTAATTCAACTTCGGATTCGACAACGTTAATTGTCTCCGGGATCGCTATCAAAGCAGTTTTCGGGAGATTGGCCAAGGCCCTGAGATGTGCCGCGTTTGGCATGATTTGTTCCTGCAAGCTCTGCAGCCGGTCCTCCAGCTTTCCCAATTCCACCTGAGCTTTGATTATATCAGGATGCATTTTTAGGCCCACCTTATATTTGGTCCGCGCCACCGCTTCCCAGAATTTAAGTAACTCAAGGTTATCCTTCGTTAATGCAATCTCTCGACCGAGATAATAGAGATCATAATAAGCAGCCCTTATGGAATAAAACAGCTTGAGTTTCTCCGCCTGATACTTGCGAAAAGCAGCATTGGCTTCCTCATTCGCAATATCCTTCCTGGCACCTAACGTTCCGATCCACGGAAATGTTTGTTTCAGACTAAGTTTCCATTCTTGCGGGCCAACTCTGGTCTCGACATTTTCAATGAAATAAGCATAAGAGAGCATCGGGTCCGGAAGTGCCCCGGCATAACCTATTTTTTCAAGGCTGGCTTTCCAATGATAAAAGGCAGATTTTAAACCGGAACTATTTAAGGCCGCATAAATCAGATACTCTTCAATATTGCCGGTAACATTAAAACTATCTGAAACAATTTCCGCGGCCACAAATTTTCTTTCTATATTTTTGGAAATATTTTCTGATTCTTTTCTCTCTAAAGCAAATAGAGATTGAGCAAAAAATAAGAATAAAAGAGAAAATGCGATAATTATCCGGTTTACATTTTTTTTTGCCTTCTTATCAATATCACCAACTAATATTTTTTCATTTTTCTTCATAGTTTAATCCTATGGCACAAACCATGCCAAAATTTATAAGTGGTTATATGTCAATAACATAAAAGAATGTCACTGGGTTGATTTCAATAATATTGGATAATATTATTCAATAGTGAACAATATTGTGTATTTATTGTTTAATAATCGAGAATAATTTTGTTATAATTTAGGTATGATAGTTTATGCTTCTCGTAATATTATATATTCTAATAAGTTAGGAAATTTGATCGACCTGACAAAAATATTGGCATAGCAATTGCCAATATTAATTATAGAGGAGAATTATATATAATGATTGAAAATAAATCTCAAAAAATAGCAGTAATTGGTTTCGTGATCACAATAACTCTGGGAATCCATTATGGATGGCTTATTGAGCCGTTTTTCGGGCATGTCCATTTGCTGCATGTCTTACATGGAAGATTCTGTTACATACCGATTGTCATTTCAGCCTCCTGGTTTGGTCTCAGGGGTGGTATTCTCTCAGCAGGTTTGATTTCATTGCTGGTTTTGCCTTATATTTTTGGTCAGGATCTTGAGACCGCTGATATTGTCAGAGAAATTGTTGAGTTGGTTTTCTACTTCGCTATCGGGATTTTGACCGGCGCACTTTTTGATCGAGAATTATTTGCCCGCAAAAAACATCAGGAAGCCCAGCTTCAACTGGAGAGATCACAAAAACTATCGTTAGTCGGCAAAATCGCGGCAGGTGTTGCTCATGAAATTAAAAATCCGTTGGCCTCTATTAAAGGCGCTTTTGAAATTATCTTTGACAAGAAAACATCTGATAAGGACAAAGATGAATTCCAGGGAATAATTGTAGGTGAGATAAAACGAATTGATAATACTATAAAAGATTTTCTGAACTTTGCTCGCCCAAAAGAAGCAACTTTGGAGAAGCTTGATCTATCCCAAACTCTAAATGATTCCTTAAAACAAATAGAAATACAGGCGGCCAATTCAAATATTAAAATATCAAAAGATATAGAAAAAGATGTTTTGATCCTTGGAGATAAAGAAAAAATTCATCAAGTGATTCTCAATCTGTTGTTAAATGCACTTGATGTGTCAGCACCGGAATCGAAAATTGATATTGAGTTAAAAAACAGAAATAATGGGCGAATTGTTTTGATAATTCGTGATTTTGGTGAAGGAATAGAGCAGGACGTTTTGGACCATGTTTTTGATCCATTTTTTACGACAAAAGCTTCCGGTACAGGCTTGGGACTTCCTATTGTTAAATCGATTATCGAAAATCATAATGGCACAATAAATATTGAAAGCAGAAAAGATGAGGGGACTTCTGTTCATATTGAAATTCCTTTATTTAAGGAGTAGATGATATGTCAATTAGTATTCTATTGGCCGATGATGATGACGCTTTAAGACGAGTTATCCAATATAAACTGGAACAAGAGGGTTATACAGTTACGACCGTCAGCAATGGCGAAAAAGCTTTGAGTGAATTAAAAACCAAACAATTCGATTTGGTTCTCTCAGATATTAAAATGCCGAAGCTGACTGGGGTTCAACTTTTGGAGCAGGTAAAAAAGATTCAGCCCACATTGGAAGTAATCTTAATGACCGCCTTTGCCGATCTGTCCCAGGCAGTGCAGGCAGTGAAGCTCGGGGCATTTGATTATTTAACGAAACCGTTCGAGGATGATCAACTTATTATTGCTATTGAAAAGGCTCTCAAATACAAAAGATTGGAAAATGAAAATAAAGCCTTAAAAGAAAAGTTGCACGGTAAGAAATTCCTGGACAGTATCATAGGTGTCTCCAAGACGTTTAAAGAATTAATGGACATGGTTGATAAAATAGCTCCCTCAGATGCTACCGTCCTGTTGACCGGCGAATCCGGGACAGGGAAAGAGGTTATTGCCAAAGCTATTCACTATAAGAGCCCGCGCGTAAATAATAATTTTGTGGCAATAAATTGTGCGGCGATTCCAAAGGAATTGATAGAATCTGAATTGTTTGGCCATGTCAAAGGAGCTTTTACCGGCGCCATTAAAGATAAAAAAGGTAAATTCGAATTGGCCGAAGGGGGGACACTATTGCTTGATGAAATCGGAGAATTGAGTTTGGAATTACAGGCAAAATTGCTTCGTACCATTCAGGAAAGAATTGTCGAACCGGTCGGTTCAGAGAAAAAGGTGGAAGTTGATATACGACTACTTGCGGCAACTAATACCAATTTAAAAGAATTGGTTGCTCTTGGAAAATTTAGAGAAGATCTTTTTTATAGACTGAATGTCATCCCGATCAGATTACCGAGCCTGAGGGAACGCAAGGAGGATATTCAGATTTTAATGAGGGAGTTCATTCGCAAAATTGAGCATGACAGAAAAATCGATATCGAACCTGGATTAATTGGCGTACTAAAAGAATACTTTTGGCCCGGAAATATTCGCGAATTAGAAAATCTGGTAGAACGGATGGTGATACTGAGGAAATCCGATGTCCTGACCGAAAGCGATCTCCCGTCAGATTTTATCACGGACAGTACATTAGGTGACAGCAACACAGACATCCACCAGAGAAAGAACCTGACCTTTCATGAGGCCGAGAAAAAATTAATTTTGGATGCTCTCAAAGAGTTTGCCGGGAACAAATCAAAAGCTGCCAGATATTTAAATATTCCGCGCCATGTTTTAATTTATCGACTAAAAAAATATGGGGTCAAAGTGTAATAACATCGCTGGACTTTTTGATTATAATGGTTCTTTGACCAATAAAAAAGGCAGGTAAAAACCTGCCTTTCGAATTCAAATTTATCTTATTCAATCAACCGCCAAGCGAAAACTGGGCACCCATCGTCAATTGAATCATCATCGGTGTGGTCTCAGCCAAAACTACGTGAAGTCTCGGCATTCCATACAGATATACTTTGTCAGATACCTGTTTGCGCCAAACAAGACCGGTATTTAGACCCAACTGCATTCCGCCGTAATCATAAAGGCCAGTACCACCTGTCAGGAATAAAGACGAATTGCGAGTCTTGCTAATGCCATATAAAGCATTGACAATTACATTAAATTCGGTCTGGCTTTCGGATATGTCCATAGCCGGAATACTTAGAGCCAGATTGGCTGGTGCTGACATTTTGGCTGTATAACTTTGAAACATCAGTTCACCACCAATAAACAGATTATCCTGGACACCATAGTAAAACTGACCGCCAAAACCAATTCCGTGACCGTAGGAAAATTCGGTGCCGGCAATAGAGTAACTTGAAAAGGCAGTGCCCATTCCAAAAGCGTACCCGAGATGACCGGTTGCCCACATATTTCCTTTGTGGTCCCACTTCTGCGCGCTCGCTGAGACTGATATAATCAGACACAACATTGCGCAAATTAAGATGGTTCGTTTCATTTGAAACTCCTTTTTGGGGTTTATATTGCTTTAATCTTTATATATTTCTAAGCCTTATCTGCAATTATGCTTATTGTCAGTTATCGTCCGGATAGCAGAAAAGCTTAATCAGAAATAATGGATTAAATTACTAAAGACCTTTTCAAATTCCGTCGTTTTGGCTATTTGATTCTGCCCCGGAGGCAATGGAAAGACAGCTTGCTGCTTTTATTTGTGATGCTATATAGTACCGGCAGACAGCTAAACGAATTTTTCTGAGCACCCGAAAAGCTTGACGCCGTTATCGGACCGCTCACGTTATCACAAGCGGTCTGTTTTGCCGCGGCGCTCATCGCTGGTCAGGCGCCAAAAAAAGTGCAGGATCCCAAAGTGCCAGGGCAATGGACCAATTTTATAGATAGACTATCTCGACACAAAGAAGCAGACAGTTAGGCTTTACCAAAAAAGACCAAGACTGCATCTCAATAATCAATTTGATATAAATCTATTCGAATCAAAGTTTTACTATTCTTCGCGGCTAGTCAGGTATATACTCATAATCCTGACAGTCCCGGTGCGGTCAAACGCTTCGATCATAATCGGAAGATGATCTTCCTCTTTATCATAATATGAAAAACCAAGAATATTCGGCATTATCTTCATCACTTTGTGACAGTCAAAACTTCCGAAGGCAAGAGCAATTGTTTCTTCGCCGATAACCGAGTCTTTCACATTCTGTATCTCGTATGGTTGTCCGGTCAAATTAATCAGGTTCACCTGACGATAGCTCCGTGACCAGCCGGTATCAAAAACGCAGCTTCGCCCCAGAAGCATCGCCCCCATCCCGGTCACCAAATCCTCATAAAATGGAATCCTGCAGGAAACCGCCAGGGTATCGCTGGCCAGAATTTCAAGAGTTTCGCCGTCGGGCTGTGCCGTGACAATCAATGAATCGACACCATAAAAAACCTTTGCTTCGGGAGCAAAGTAAAAATAATTATCGGATCGAATCAGCCGCAGCGTTTTGGTATCATACTGCTCATTGGTCTTAATAGTAACTGCCTGATTATTAATATTAAGAAGCTGCGTAATAATAATAATATCATTTTCACCACCGGTACGGGTCACGGTAATATTGTTTTGTCCCCTGTTATTCGTCTCTCCGTAGGTAACGACCTCATACTGCAGCTTTTCTGTTTTACCAGCAGGCCAGTTGTCGGTAAAATTACCTGCCGAGCCAGATAGTGCCAACAGCAATAAACAGGAGCAAGTCAATATCTCTTTTTTAAACCTAAATAAACTCATACAATCACTCTACTATTTAATAGAATTTACCCAGTTGGTCAGATAATCCATACGTCCCTCAGAATAATTTATCATCCCGGCCAGCTTGCCATTTTTTAAACCAACAATAATATCGCCATAGAAATTATCCTCTATTATCAAACAGAGGGTATCATCATAAGCGGTTTCTTGTGGTCTGTCTTTTTTCTTTCTAATCTGCTCGGCATAATTTAACCATGACAAAAATTTTCCGCCGCTGACATCAGTTGACATAAACAGCGTGACCGTATCGGTTTCAAACAAAATATTTCGAGAAAAAACCTCATTGAGAAATTTTTGCCCCATAAACTGCTCGGCATAATACTTATCCAATCCGGCCACTTTATTCTCAATTGGAAACAGACCGAACTGTTTTGGCCGCTCAGTTGTCCCGGGGATTTTTTCATTAAGCTCTTCGGCCAGATTGATAAGCGCCAGATCCGACTCATTGGTATCCTCAAATCCGGTCAGTCGAATCAGGTACTCACCTTTGACAAAATTGACACTGGCCGGCGAAATAAAACCTTCCACCCCAAGATTAATAATTTCTGCATCGGCCGGACAAAGCATCGAATACAATCCAAAAGAATTTTCGGGACCGTCAAAATGATATATATCGGCAACCAGTTCAACCTGATCATTTTTATAATCGGCAGTGGTGACATCGATAAATTTATACAGATGATACACCTCGGCACCGCCATTGATATATTCCCAGAGTGATTCGCCGGCAAAGGTTCTTATCTCTGTAAACCGCACCAGATCAGAACGTGTGGTTTTTTCAGGTAAATATTGGGCGTTTGATAATGTTTCTTTTGTACTATCTGAACCACAACCAATAAAAAGAGCCAAAGCCGGTATCATTAACGTAATTAAAATCAATATTTTTTTCATAATAATTCCTCAGTTGTTATCTGCAGTTTTTTGCTTGATTCCTTTTCTTTGCAATAAAATTTGATTTTTACTCGATCTTGATTCGCCGACCGAGGTTACATACACCGCCCGTTGATCCATAACCGGGCAGGCATACTCGCAGGCACCGCATCCGGTACATAGACCCGGATCGATATAAGGTCTTTTGACAACGACTTCTTTGCCCTGACTATCGAGAACTGTTTCTTCTTTTAAATAAATCGCTTTCGGCGAGGTCGGACACCACTCCTCGCAAACAATACATGGTTTGGCCATCGCCCATGGCAAACATCGTCCGAGATCAAAAAAGGCGGTTCCGATTCGATTGGGCGGAGTATCTTTGTCACCTACTTTGACCTTTTGAGTCAACTCCAGAATCGCACCGGTCGGACAAACCTGGCCGCACAAAGTACAGGTCGGTTCACAGTAACCGATTTTGGGAATCAGCATCGGTGACCATAATCCTTCAAGCCCCGACTCCATAAAAGTCGGATGCAGAGCATTGTTCGGGCAGACCCGCATACACTGCCCACAGCGGATACATCGCGCCAGAAAATCTTTCTCTTCAACCGAACCGGGAGGACGAATCAATAACGGATTGGCGTTGGCCTCAAAATCATCACCGGAACGTAACAACGGATAAAGAGCCAGACCACTTCCGACCGAAAGAAAAACCTTACGCCGTGAAATATCAACCGACGGCGTCCCGGCCGGATTTGTTTTCGTCTCGATCTGATTTGGGAAAAATTTGAATTTCAGCGAACTTTGCGGACAGGCTGATTGGCAATTTAAACAAAGATGGCATTCGGCCTGATGCCACTTCTCCCCGACCTTGGGATTATCAGCACCCTGACAGTGCATCTGACAGAGTTGACAATCATCGCATCTTTCTTCGTTTTTTTCCAGTCCAAAAATTGCAAACCGCGAAAATATTCCAAGCATCGCTCCCAAAGGACAGATTCCCCGGCACCAGAAGCGAGTATAAATTCGGTTCATCACCAGCGCACCAATAAAAAGAAAACTGATGGTTAAAATAGTATGAAAGTGCGCCTGCCGAAATGGTAATAATAGCGGCGAGATTGTATCATAGATAAATTGTGCACCCGCCATAAGCGGTGGCCAACCAATCGATTTCACCGACGATAAAACAGCATTGGCGGCGGTATGTGCCGTTGGTAGAACGACTGTCCCGAGTGACCTCGCCAAAAATGAGAGTGGATCAAAAAGACCGACCTGAACGGTACCGAGCAGAGCTGCGCCAAGAGAAGCCAGAAGGATATAATATTTGATCCGCTGATACTTTTTGTACTTATTGGATAGAATTCTTTTTTTGCCTTTTCTTTTCATTCGTTCGGAACGGATAGCTGATAACCAGTGATTTAATGTACCGAGCGGACATATCCATCCACAGAAAAACCGCCCAAGGAATATCGTCGGAATTAATATCACCAGCGACCATAACAATCCTTTAAAAACGGTTCCGTTAGCCAGAAGTGTCGCCAGCGCAACCAGCGGACTAAACTCAAGCGCAATTGAAACCGGATATGGGAGAATAACCTCCGAAAGATTATCGGGATTAAAATTTACTTCAAAATTTGTCTTGAGTATCAGCCAGAAAAATATCAAAAAAAACAGAACCTGTGATACCCGCCGGATATTTATTACCGTCTTAATAGTCATAGTTTTTAAACTACTTCTTTATAGCCGATCGATCTGTAATCAACCGCTCCCAATCCACTTTTTTCGGCCAGTAAAATATGAGAGACCTGCTGCGCCGAAAGTCCCAAAAATTCCGCACCCCGGCTATCAGCCGCGACCTGATCAGTTGAACAGATAACCGAATTTTCAATCGCGACATCAGCGAGCGAACCACCCTGCGGACCACCGCGCAATAATACCCGAGTCGCATCAACGATTGTCAAAGTCGGGCGACAGAAATTAGCAAGATCAACAATCGATTGATCTATCTGCTGATGCAACTGATTGCGCCGACCGCCCAAAATTCCATAAAGATTTTTCATACTGATAGTGCATGATGATAACGAATGTTGTTTGACTATCGGCATATTAATCAAACGGTCGGTATCAATAAAATGTTTAACCACCGGCCAAACAGTCAGAAGTTCGCCGCCCAGATCGGTTTTTACAAAATCGTCATCGCCAGGAAGGATAACTTTTGCCCCCGCTTCCTCGGCCGCTTTGCGAATACCACTGCGAAGAAAACAGCGGCGCGGATCGTTGCAGGTAACATCGGTAACAATAACCTCAACCGCCCCGGCCCCCAAACACAACCTAACCATTTCGGCCACAAGTTCCGGATTGGTATTGGCCGCCTGTTCCGGTACCCGATCCCAGCCGACATTTGGCTTGATCGTCACCCGCTCACCCGGTTTGATAAACCGCTTGATTCCGCCAATAGCATCGAGTGAACCGTTTAAGGCCGCGAGATGATCCTCATTACGAGCCAAAGTTATTCCCGGCAGATTGGCGTCAAAAGGAACTTCAAAATTTTTGGTTTTTGGAATAATAGCTTCATAATCAGATTTAACCCGATTGTGAAACAGCAGTCCGGTTCCGCCGGTCACTGTTGCCAGCGCTACCGCTTTGCCGGTTTTTTTTATAAAATCGCGTCTATCCATAATTCGTTTTCTTATTAAAAACCCTCAAATAAAATACAATATAATTATTATCGAAGTCAGCCAGAGAACCACATCAGCGAGAAGCGGTCTGTCCGCCAGAAGCAAAGTTGTCGGCGAGCCGCCTTTGTCCTCTTTATGAACCAGATACAGATACCGGAAAATACCATAGATAACAAACGGTATGGTAATATAAAGATATTCGGTATGAAGCTTATTTTGAATCTCGGCTGAAAGCGTATAGAAAAGATAGGTCACTACGGTCGATGCGGTCACCACGCCAATTAATTGATCGAGCAGATATGGTGAGTACTTATCAAGAATTTTTCGGTGACTTGAGGCACCCTTTTCAAGAGACAGAAGTTCGTGTCTTCTTTTGCCCAACCCAAGAAACAGAGCCAGCACAAAAGTTGTAATTAAAAGCCAGTTGGAAAATTCGACATTGATTGCCACCGCCCCGGCCAACGCTCTTAATACAAAACCGGTTGCAATCGACATGACATCGATAATAACAATATTTTTTAACCAAAAAGTATAAAGGATATTTAAAACCAAATAAGCAAGCGTCACATAAAACAGACCCAATCCGATATAATAAGACAGTAATAAACCTCCCACAGCCAAAACCAATCCTATCAAACCGGCGGTTGTTATTGAAATATCACCGGCGGCCAGAGGTCGGTTTTTTTTCAGAGGATGTTGCCGATCTCGATTGATATCAATAATATCATTGAGTGAATAAACTGCCGATGACAACATACAAAACGCGACCAGGGTCAATAATGATATATTCTGATAAGCAGGATTGGTCCCCTGACCTGCAAAAATCAGACCAGCCAAAACAACTCCGTTTTTTATCCACTGCTGTGGCCGCATAAGTTTAAAGATACTTTTTAGCATAGATAGAAATTAAGGAGATTTCAGATTAAAATTCAAGCAAAAAGAAAAATCAATTATCGAATCATTATCGTCGCAGAAGAGAACGATAGATATAACCCGGTTTCCATTTTGAGCCGCCGCCACTATATGGAAGGTCACAATCTTTACAGGCCGAATTTAGTTCCGGTTTTTTGTCAATCAGGTTTTGCCGAAACTGCCGGTATTTCGGCCCGTTCCAGACTGTTTTTATATCGTCTTCAAAAACATTTCCGAGAATTGATCGCGCCGATGTATCCCGGCAGCAGGGAACGCAGTCGCCGGTATGAGTCACAGCCATCTGGGTCCAGGGATAGGGACATAAACGATATCTTTTTTCTTTCTCTTTTAAATCCAAATGTCCGCAAAAATTATGAAACTGACGGGTTGTAAATCTTACATTTGGAGGAAGATTTTTATCAAACAGAGATTTCAATTTTTTTAGCGATTCTTCAGGGTCAACTCCAGCAAAAGAAGTAATATCATTTATCTCAAGATTGACATTTTTATTCTCTCCGGCTTTTTTTATTAGATACCGAAGATTTTCCAACAGTTTTTCATAATTATCTTTTTTGCTTCGAATTGTTTCAAAGAAATTTTTCTCCGAGGTAAAATCTATCGAGGCGACAAATGGTCCCGCTTTGGCCAATAAATCAGCTTTTTCTGGACTAATCAAACTTCCATTTGATGCAAATCTTGAGAATAGTCCCTCTTTGGCAGCCAACTCAACAAATTTTATCATGTTCTTATTAATAAACGGTTCACCATCAAGGGTAAAATTAATGTTTTTATTACCCGGGTTCACTTCTCTACGTTTTTTCAGAAATAGCCCAAAATTCTCTACAGTTAATTGCCCGGTCGGTCGGTGTTTTTGATGTTCCGGGTCAGATTGCGGACAGAAATCGCATTTGAAATTGCAGACATTAGTTGGCTCAATAGTGTATTGATACGGCGGATACGGCAACTTTGTTGCTTTCCTGATTTTATACGCCCAGGCAAGTTTGAATATATGTATCAGCTTATTCAATAAATTATTCCATCAATGTTTACAGAAATCACAAATAATACTACTCAATATTCACAGCAGTGCCGCTCGCCGAAACCATCAGCATCCCTCCGCGACCACCGGCGCTGATTGTTTCGTAATCAAGATCGACCCCAACGATAGCATTGGCACCAAATTGCAACGCCTGCTCACTCATTTCTTTAATCGCGATATCTTTGGCCGCTCGAAGCTCTTTTTCATACGCGCCGGAGCGTCCGCCAACAATATCGGTGATACTGGCAAAAATGTCCTTAAATATATTGGCGCCTAAAATCGCCTCACCGCTGACAAGTCCGTGATATTTGGTTATTTTCTTACCTTCCATACTTGGCGTGGTCGTAATCAGCATAATTATTTCTCCTTATTATTTTTTATTTAAGATAAATAAATATTTTGAAACTGCAATATATCTGGTTACATTTATATTAGTAGATGATAATTTACTAAAAAATGGAGGCTTTATGGAATGTAAAGAATTCCTAAAAGAAATGTTGGAATCTAATCATGACACGGTCAAAAGGCTGATCGATGATATCGGCGAGGAAGAATCGATGCGGCATGATTATCAATTCTGCAATCATATCAGATGGCAAACCGGGCACCTTATCGATAGCGCCAGAATTATACTGAAACTGCTGGGCAAGGAAGAAAGTATCCCGGACGAATGGTCCAAGATTTTTGGATATAAATCTAAAATTTTTGAAAACGCATCGTTATACCCATCAATGACCGAATTAAGAGAGAAATTATATTCCATTTATGATAAGACGTTATTGGTGCTGGACGATATTCCGGCAGAAAATCTTGATAAAATCGTTGAATTGGGCGAAGATTGGAAAGTGACCCCCATTGAGGGTATAACTTTTCTATGTCGGCATGAATTTTATCATTGCGGACAAATAACGGTAATGAGACAGGTCATTGGACGCGAACAGCCGTTTGGATAAATTTGTCGTCAGCTATATTTTCGAATCAAATCGGTGATGATAGCGAGATGATGATCGTCATGTTCGGCAATAAAATAAGCCAGGTCAATTAAACGCATCGGTTTTTGTAGTCGCGGATGAAATGCACTTAAAGAGGCATCTTCGTCCGAAAAACTTTCAAACTGCAAAACCAGATTTTCCTGTTTCGCACGAAACTGCTTCAGGAGATCGTCAAGCGATTGAACATTAAAATTGGTTTCTTTCGATTTGGTATTATTCAGATCAGCCGGATGAAGTTCTTTTTCCCGATTCTTAAAATCAACTAACCGCGGCTCCCAAAGATCAAAGCAGATTATCAAATGCCCGATAGTCTGTTTAACCGACCATTTTTTTTCTTCACTTTGAATCAAGACATCATTGGGAATATTAGCAACTTTTTCTTCAAGCCGCGCCGGGGTCCCGCGCAGTCTTTCGATTTCAACAGCAAACATCTCAGGCGGCAGATTAAATTCAAATTTTCGATCAAACCAGATTATATCGTTTGGCAAAATACAACTCCGATTACTTATTCTTTATCAAAAACGGATGCGTCCCGTCTTTGATTCCAACCGGTTTGGCGTTTCTGATATCATGAGCCAGAATAATTGAAGCGCGCGCATCCTCGAGTCCAAACCCGCGTCCGGCCAAAGTCTCCTGATAGATAACCGTATGCAAATCGGTGAACCCGCCCGAAAACTCGATCTCCTCGTCATCAATCGTGATCGATCGATAGGTCGGTTTGCCGGCCTCGGTTGCTTCTTTCGGCAGATCATTGCGGTCTATAGACAAAAGCCATGTCACCCGGGCGTTTTCCAGTTCAATAAATCCGCCGGTTTTGGTCGGCCCTGCCACATGCACTTCGCTTTTTTGAACATCACCAAACAGCCAGATAAGAAGATCAAAAAAATGAATCCCGATATTGCTCGCCAGTCCGCCGGAACGCTCAAGCTGTCCTTTCCATGAAACCAGATACCAATTGCCTCGCGAAGTGATATAGGTCAGATTAATCTCTTTTTTGGTTTTCGATTTTTCTTTTGCGAATTTTTCCTTTAAGGCTATCAAAGCCGGATGCACCCGCAGTTGTAATACTGTAAAGACCCGCTGACCGAATTCCTGCTCAAGCTCCTGAAGGGCGTCGATATTCCACGGATTAAGAACCAGTGGTTTTTCGCAGATTGCATCGGCACCGACTCGGAGCGCAAACCGGGCATGAGCATCATGGAGATAATTTGGCGAACAGATCGATAGATAATCAATTTTATTGTCCTTATTTGCCCGCCGAAGTTTTTCGACATGACGGTCAAACCGTTCAAATTCTGTAAAAAACCAGGCGTCTTTGAAATAACTGTCCAGAATCCCGACCGAATCGTTCGGATCAACGGCACAAACAAGGTTGTTGCCGGTATCTTTGATCGCTTTCAGGTGTCGTGGGGCGACATATCCGGCCGCGC
>DAOUVS010000213.1 GCA_030667525.1 Candidatus Zixiibacteriota bacterium
ATCCCGATGATCACGTACTAATGCCTGTAATGATACAATAGAATCGTTGAGAATTTTCAGCGCCCCCGCTTTATCTTAAACATCGTTTAATATAATCTTTTCCACCAGATCGGCACAGGCTTTAATTGCTTCTGACGCCAAAGATGAATCAATACCGGGACATCCATTGAGTTGAATAAAATCCTCATGAATACTGGCCAACGCCGGTAAATCGTCGGATTCAACCATGATTAATTCAGCGGCAATCTTTTCAATAATCTTCTCTGCTTTAGCCATTTATACCACTCTTTTTGCTATTAATTCTCTTACCATAAGCCCCTTTGTTTGATACTTTGGAATATCCATTAATCCTTTCGCAGTTATAATTAGTTAAATCGGACCCTAAATAAATATAGGATATCCCACTAAGCTTTAGGTCGTCTTAACAATGCCTTGCCTTTAGTTGCCGACAAAAGAGATAAATATATTGTATAATTTGTTAACAGTAAAAAATGCAGGATTTGGTTGTTGTTTGTTTCAGCATGGAACACTTTAAATAAATTATGACATAAATTTGATTTATTCCCAAGATAATCGAAAATTATTATTTATTTGGGTTACTAATATTTATCCAACTGTTTTCGCGGAAATTTCTTATATTGGTACCCAACACTTAAACGAGTAAATAGATTTGGATAAAAAGAACCGGGAAGATATGGACAAACGACTGCAGAAGTTCTCGGCCAAGGGGCAAGAGAAACTGGTTGGGCAACTCCGGCAGATGTTAAGCTCCAAACAGGATATGGCACCTGCCAATAAGCCTGATTCGGAAGGATCTCCGCCCACAAAATTTGGTGGCCAGGCTCAACTATTCGTTTTAATGGATTCTTTCAGAGAAAAGATCGATATTAATAATCAATCAAAAGAAAAAACGCAGAGTCTTTATTTTGAAATACTCTGCAAGCCGCTTATATATCAGGATAAAAATAATCTTACCAATCTGGAAAAGACCCAACAAATGGTCGCAAATAGTTTTGGCGGTAACTCAGATTTTTCATTTTTTATACCCGAAAGCGGCATATTCTACGCCAGAAACAGGACGAGTGAATCAAAACAAAATCGGCCGAATATTTTTGATCCAAAGGTCCAGTCATTAACTATTGCCGAAACTTTTATTTTCCTGGGCAAGCTATATCAAAATCTTGGTCTGAATTTTCGCGATAAATTTGAAATTATTTTCAGATATAATAACGCCACCGATCTCGCCGTCGGCAGTGTAAGTCCGGAAACATTTTTGCCGTCAGCAAATTATAAAGAAGAATATCTCACTTTTTATGTCGTTCGTGAATTGTTTGAACTTCTTGCTCAAACCGCAGATACTACCGCAGCGATAATAATTGAGCTACTAAAAAAGCTAAGATATCAAGGCATGGTGAACAAAGATTTTTTCATTCATGCAATCGGTAAGCATCTGGCAGGCAGATAAAAAAACCTGCCGGTTAATAATTATAAATATTCGTCATTTTATCAATTTATTGAGGAAACTTTTTTTCAATAACTGCGTAACTATAGATATAACGGCTCCGAGTGAGCGCCGAACGTTAGCTGGTAAAAATTTTGGAGGGCAAAAATGAAACGTTCGGTAACACTCATCCTTTTTATCAAGGTTTTAGTGCTGAGTTTGGCACTCACCTCGGTCGCCGACGAAACAGACATTACAAAAGAATCAGTTCCATCATTAAAAGCTTACCGAATTAATCTCCATCCCCCTGTAATCAATGGTATTCTTGATGATCCGATCTGGTCAAGTTCAAAGATTCATTATGCAAAAAAGTTTACGCAGCTCGAACCGGATGAAGGGACAGCGGCAACCGAATCAACTATGGTGGCGATTGCTTATGATGACGAGGCGCTTTATGCCGCCTTTTGGTGTTATGATTCTGAACCTGATAAAATTATGCGGCAATTGGTCAGACGCGATCGAACTTCATCATCAGATGATATAACCGTCTGTATTGATGCTTTTCACGATCATCAAACCTCCTATCGTTTCCGACTTACTGCTGCCGGTGTACAAGGCGACGAACGAGTCTATAATGATAATGCCAGTGACGGTTCATGGGATGGCATCTGGTATAGCGATGTTAAAATGCAGCCGTGGGGTTGGTCGGCAGAGATAAAAATACCGTATCATTGCCTTCGTTTTACAGAAAAGGATGAACATATCTGGGGGCTCAATCTTACCCGCCAAATAGAACGCAAAGGAGAATATGTCAAATGGTCACTGACTCCATCGGCCGAAGGCGGTTTTACCTCAAAATTTGGACATCTCACCGGATTAACCAATATCAAGCCAACCGGACATCTGGAGATATTACCGTATGCGGTATCAAAAGCAGAGATCGAACCTAAATCAATTGGGAATCCTGATGGAAAAGAACTACTCGGCAATGCCGGATTTGATATGAAATACGCGCTTTCATCAAATCTTATTTTGGATGCTACTGTAAATCCTGATTTTGGTCAGGTGGAGTTGGATCAGCCGGTATTGAATCTTTCGACCTATGAAACATTTTTCTCTGAAAGAAGACCGTTTTTTATCGAAGGAATGGATATTTTTCAAACCGAATTTAACCTGTTTTATTCACGGCGAATCGGCCGCAGCCCTACTCAGAATGTCGATGATGATAGTTTGGCTTACTATACTGATTATCCCGATGCATCTACTATTCTCGGTGCAACCAAACTGACTGGAAAATTATTGAGTGGTACATCTATCGCCTTTTTAACAGCCATCACTGAAAGAGAAATGGCAAAATATGATGCCGAAATTAATGTGGTCCTTGATTCCAATTTGGTGGATGGAGAGTGGGAAACAGAGATGCTTTCTGCCGATACGGTCAGCCGCAGCGGTGTCGTGGACCCAATGGGCGGCTATTCTGTTTTCAGAGTCAAACAGGATATATTTGAAAACTCTAATGTCGGGGTTATGCTAACTTACGCCGGTCAGAAAAGCATCCATCCGGCTGTAACCGGGGGTTTTGATTGGCGACTTAAAACAAATAACAATACGTGGGGATTTAAGGGACAGGCGATTTTCAGCAAAGTCGAATCAAATGAAACCGGATATGGCTTAGATTTTATATTTGAAAAACTAAGTGGAAAACATGTCCGAGGTTACCTTGGTGCCACTATTAAGGACCCCAAATTAGATATAAACCGGCTTGGTTATACTTCACGCAACAACGCCAAACAGACCTATGCCTGGCTTCAATACCGAACCACCGATGACTGGTGGATAGTCCGCAACTCTTACAATAATATTAATCTTGAATCTTCATGGAATTATGATGGTGTAAATTATAACCTGGGTGGCAATTTTAATACCTATATCGAATTCACCAATTTCTGGTCACTCGGCGGCGCCGTTAACATCCAGGCGGAAAAATATAGTGATTTGGAAACCAGAGACAACGGTCTCTGGGAATGGCCGGTTACTCCGACCGCAAGCTGGTGGTTTAGCCTTAATACCGACTCCCGGAAAAAAATCAGCTTTAACTGGAATCCCGGCGGAGGGGGTGATCGCGGTGGGTCATGGTGGGCCAACTATGTCAGTGTCACCTATCGCCCCAAAAGCAATATGGAATTTGAATTGGGTGTTAATCTTAAGCAGTATAAAAATAACACCAGATGGGTGGAAAATCAAAATGATAATACCGAATCATATTTTGCCGATCTCGACATGAATCAGGTTTCATTGTTTTCATCGGTAAGTATCGTTGCCAATAAAAATCTTTCGATTCAGCTTTCGGCCGAGGGTTTAATTTCGGGATTGGATTATTCCAACTACAGATTATATCTGGGAGATAACGAATATTCTGATCCAATTGATAATTTCGAGGATCATGATTACAATTATGCCGCTTTAAATTCTACCCTGATTATGCGATGGGAATACAGTCCCGGAAGTACAATTTATCTTGTCTGGACCAGAGCCCGCTCAGAGGTCGATGATAGTATGAATGATCTCGCCTTCTCGCGCGACTTCAAACGATTATTCACCGGTGATGCGCAAAACCTGTTTTTAATCAAGGCGAGCAAATGGCTGAATATATAAATTAAACAGTTTCTCTCGATAATCTCCATTAGTCGGTAAAGCCCCGCTTACTTATCAAGCGGGGCTTTTTATTTTATTTTGAAATCTATTATGAAATTGGTAAAGATATTTAATTCTGAATCGGAAATTAAATCTATCCGCGATGCTTGCCCGCACGCATTTCGGCGAAATATTTTTTGCTAGCAGCCGCGACAACACCAGATAGCACCACCAGCGCCACCAGATTTGGAAGAGCCATCAGACCGTTGCAGATATCGGCGATACCCC
This sequence comes from Candidatus Zixiibacteriota bacterium, assembly GCA_030667525.1. Taxonomy (GTDB): domain Bacteria; phylum Zixibacteria; class MSB-5A5; order GN15; family PGXB01; genus JAAERC01. Next base: position 4,364 of record DAOUVS010000213.1, read on the forward strand.
AGACAATATCGAGACTCATCGCCGCACCAATCGGCAAAACCATAAGATAAATCCATTTGTATGGTTTGATAGCCTTACGGCCAAGAATATACTCAACCCCTTTTTCACCATAATATGACCAACTGATAATGGTTGAATAAGCAAACAGAATCAGGCCGATTGAGACCATATTCTGGCCCCAATCCGGCAGAATTGTCTCAAACGCCCGCGCCGTCAATGGTGTCCCATCAAGTCCGCTGTTCCATTGTCCCGAAACCAGAATAACCAGACCGGTGAGAGTACATATTAGCAAAGTATCAATAAAAGGACCGATCATCGCCACCAAACCCTCGCGCACCGGTTCATCAACTTTAGCGGCAGCATGAGCCATCGGTGCCGAACCAAGTCCCGACTCATTGGAGAAAACGCCACGCGAAACACCTTTTTGGATAGTGAGCCAAACCGTTGTCCCGGCAAATCCGCCGGTTGCCGAATGAGGTGTAAAAGCATGCTCAAATATCAGAGCAAAAGCCGGTAATATATACTCATAAGAGAGAGTCAAAACAATCAATGCGGTAGCAACATAAACAACACTCATAAATGGTACCAATTTACTGGCGACTTTGCCGATTCGTTTAATCCCGCCAACAATCACCAGACCGACGGCCAAGGCAATTATAATCCCGATTATCCACCGCCAGGTCATCCCCACCGCAGTTCCCTTGACGGCAAACAAACTAACCAGACCATCGGCGACCGAGTTGGCCTGAACCATATTGCCAATAAATAAAGAAGCCATCGCAGTGCATCCGGCAAACATATAGGCCAAAAACCGAAACCGCTTATGCATCCCCATCTCTATAAAATACATCGGACCGCCCCGGACATTACCATCGGGATCGATCTTGCGGTAAATAATGGCCAGTGTGCAGGAGGTAAATTTGATCGCCATTCCAAAAACTGCCGTGACCCACATCCAGAATAATGCTCC
>DAOUVS010000288.1 GCA_030667525.1 Candidatus Zixiibacteriota bacterium
CTTGAAGTCATAGGTGGCAATCGCTCTGGTTTCATCCTGATCCACCGCCGTTGCGGAGATTACTGAATCAGGCTCGTTCGACGATACGGTCGTCAGTAGAGCATCAATTTCGTCCTGTGACAGGATTTTAGCCAATCGAACAACTCCTTATTTTCTACTGAAGGACAAAGTTTGTAAAATAAACTGCTTCAAGGTTTTTTGTCTTCAGTAAATGCTCAACTCTTTTTTTGATCTGGTATCGCGTTATCTCTTTTTCCTTGGCATCAGACAACTGCTCAATCGTTTTTGAGCCAAGAATTGAGATCAATGCATCGCGAACCATCGGCATTTTATTCTCAAACAACTGTTTCGTTTTACTTCCGCTGATTTCAAAACCGATAGAAGCGGCCAAAAATCTTGTTCCACCGGTTCCGGCTGGATTAACAATGATATCTTCAAGTTCAACCATTTCTGTGGCGGCGGAAGCCTCTTCTCCATCTTCACCATTCTCTTCGGATCCGGAGACTACCACTTCGCCTGCTTTTTCTGCCGAACCAAGGAATTTTGTTCCGGCAAAATAGCCGGCAACTACCATTACTACCGCTATCCCGCCATAGATAACAATCGAAGGAAGACCCTTTTTCTTCGCTTGTTCTTCTCCGGTTTCGGCTGCATCAACCTCTGCTGAATCGGGTGCTGGTTCATCCAACGGCATAATTTATCTCCTTTTCAATTCTAATTCTTCAGTTCCTGAGTCAAGTCGATCCCGAGGGTAAGGCGGCGAAATTTCGCCACCTTTTGTATGATATCATCGGGAGTTTCCTTCACTATTATCTTCTTGCCATCGGTAAGACTGATAATTGTATCGGGACTCGATTCGACAAACTCAATTAGATCTGAGTTTATGATTATCTCACTATTATTTATTCTGGTTACTTTTATCATTTCTATTTCTTATTAACGTTTAAGGTTAACCAATTCTTCAAGCATTGTATCCGAAGTTGTAATAATCCTGGCATTGGCCTGGAATCCTCTCTGAGCCGTAATCATTGATGTAAACTCCTGGGAAATATCAACTGACGATGATTCCAGAGCACCCGATGAAATCGATCCCGAAATGGTTTCACCGGCAACACCAATCATAGCTTCGCCCGAGTTGGATGATGATTGATAGAGGGAACTACCGGCCTTTAACATGCCGCCCTGGTTGTTAAAATCGGCCAACAATATCTGCGCCAGTGTACGGCTGACGCCATTGGTGAAAATACCATAGATCGCTCCGCTCTGATCGATCGAGATTTTATCAAGAATACCAACCGTATAGCCGTCTTGCTCCATAATCGACGCCGTATTTGGCGACGCAAAACCGGTCAGGCCGTCAAAACGTCCCGCGGTTCCGGCATCTATTTCAACAGAAGATGTCGCCGCTCCATTATTCGGATTAAAAACGACCGAACTGGCACCACCATCGTATCGGAAATCAAGCAGAGAACCGTCGGAATTAAATCTGACCGATCCGGTTGCACCACTGACTATTGTCTCAATTCCTGAAAAAGAGGCAGCCCAGTTCCATTCATTGGTATTTACCGATTTTAAAAACTCTATTGTTAGTGAATGTTTACCGCCCTGAGAATCATAGACCGTCATTGAAGTTCCATGAATGGTGTCGTCGGTTGTGATCGACGCCATGCCGGCGACCAAGCCAGATTGAGTACTGACTTCCACACCGCCTTTACCAAGTCCGCCAATGCCCATCGCCAAACCGGTTGTCTCATCAACGATAATTTCAAGCGATTCGGGAGCCTGAGCTATATCACCGGTCGGGACAAAAATATCGGTGCAGGTAAAAGTATGATTGGTGCCATTGTTGGCCGTAAAGATCGCTCCATCGGCAACACCAAAGATTACACCGACAATATTGCCATCGGTGGCAAATCCGCCAACCGCATCAAGAGTAACCGAAGCTACTGATGATTCAATATTATAATCGGCGCCAGCACCTGCTTTTACCTTGCTAATTTGGATTTCGCCGCCAACCAGTTCTGCTCTGACATCACTGATCTGATTAATGGCTGAGATCAGATCGCCAATAGTGGAATCAACTGTCAATCCTGAAACGGTATCTATCAAAGAACCGTTATCGCGCGAAAGCTGGAATCCCGAAGTATCGGTAATTCCCAAACTTGATAAAGTCATATTACTTGAAAGAACCATTCCCGGAGCACCAGTTCCATCATCGGCAACATTAGCACCGGTAAAGACAGAGTTGGTAGCCTGGGCACCGGCAATAGTTAGTGTATGGACACCACCGGCACCGTTAACGGCACTACCGATTACGGTAGAAATTCCGGTTGTTCCACCCGAGGTCAGGGTCGCCACTGAGTCGGTTGCCATCGAGTTCAAATTATTTCCAAAAACTATTTCAGTGGTCGCTCTCGCAGGATCCTGTTGTCCAAACGGGAGCGTAATCGTGCCAACCGGATTGGAAATCGGAATAGTACCATCGGCAGCCGCCATTCTTCCCTGAACAAATAGACCATTCGACGGGTCAACCAAATTGGCATTCGCGTCAAAATTAAATGATCCGGCGCGGGAGTAAAAGACACCGCTATTATCAGACAGGACAAAAAATCCTGATCCCTGAATTGCCAGGTCGGTTACCTGACCGGTTGTTTCAAGACCACCCTGCTGGAACAGGTTATCAATTGTCGACACCTGCATACCGAGTCCCATCTGAACCGGGTTGGTTCCACCAGACAGGTCAGTCGGACGACCAGCGCCCTTGAAATCCTGAACAAGCGCTTCGCGGAAAGTAACTCGTCCGCCTTTAAAACCAATCGTGTTAACATTGGCAACGTTATTACCAATGACATTCATCCGAATCTGATGATTTCTCAGTCCGGATACTCCTGCGTACAATGATGCCATCATAACAGATTTTCCTCCTTGGCATTAGGAGAGACCTCCCCGTTTAGTGACGGGGTCCAGCCTCTTTCTTTTATTATTAGTTTTCTCATTTTATTTCTTCTCTTCAATTACAGAATTATCGCCGAATCAATTGAGGTGAAAACGCCATCCTGCAAATTGCTCCGGTCAAATGCGGTAATTACCGTTCGATTGGGAACCGAAACTACATAAGCAACAGAATCATCAAGGATCAGCGACTCTTTTGAACCTTTATC
>DAOUVS010000227.1 GCA_030667525.1 Candidatus Zixiibacteriota bacterium
AATGGGATATAGATTTATATGTTCAATACGATTATCTATTATATTGTAATAGCTTTATATATTGTTTCTACTTTTTGGTCATTTATTGAACCAAATTCAGCGGTGGCTTATATTTATAGGTCTGTAATGGTTCCAATTATGTTATCATATGTACAGGGAATTTTGCTGGCCTTTTATATAGATCGCCTTGCAAAAAGATTTGGAATGTCCGAGCCAAATGAATGTAGCGCAGTACATTATACATTTGTTAATAAGGGGAAATGGCGAATTTATTGCTTTATTTTTGTTATCTATTCCTGGTATATCGTGATTGAATATGATGTTTTTTCAGGAGCTGTTCCATTTACGGGGCTAGTAATATTGACAATAATTATGTTCCTTAGTTATTTCCGTAGAATTAAGAATGTAGAGGAGTAGTACTTTTCTCCTGGAAGAATATGAGCATTCAATTAGATTATGTATTTGCAATAATTAATTTATTTAAATTGGCAAGTGGCGGGGTGGCGCACCCCTTGGGGTGCGGAAATGTTCTATCCATTAAGTGGCAAGGGTAGCCCACCGCTTGTGGTGGGATGATCTTATAACTTTTCAAAAAACAAAATCCTTACAACATCACCGTTATTTTTTCCCGTACATCTTATTTATGAAGGCAATAATACAAAAACAGAAATTACAATTTTACTACAAAGAAATTGTTCGAAAAGCGCTTTTTGACAAAACGAACCCATTTTCGCTGTAATTATATGAAAGTGTATAAGTTACAAGGAATAATTGAGATTGCCAGACTTCGCTCGCAATGACGAGAAGAGGCAGACGAGGGCATTTGCTGCCCATTTTAATAGCAACATTGTCGGCAAAATAAAAATATGACGGAACACTTGTCCTTCGTAAGGAGGAAAGCCATCTTGTAATGAGGTTTTATAAAAATCTATATGAAATCCATTTTAGAATTGGTAAAAAGCCTCTGTTATTTAACAGCTTAGCAAATATGTCATCTGGAGTGAATATTCCACTATAAAAAATCCAATCAAAAAGCACAAAATAGACGTATCTCAAAGTATTGAAGCACAAGATATTGTGATTTATTTTGATTTTATGGTTTTTTTTATTTGACAACCTAATAGGTATTAGGTAATCTGCAATCCCGCGATTGAAAACGCGGGAGTCCTGACCGGTTTTATTGAATTGACGAAGTAAGTGATTGTCTTACAGTGAGATAGTCGTATTTCTGTCGCTTTTATTGAAAAAACAAGTTTGGACGCGGAAAAACTTAAAATGTGATATTAACACTTTAGGCAATAGGTTATCTTCATGGAGAAACTAACTTTAAGTAAGACAGGGGAAATGTCGAAAATGATTATGTCGGGTATTCTATTAAACAACGTGCCGGCTCTGTTTGATGATTTTGATATAGACAGAAAAAACAATTCTGCAACACTCATCGAGGCTTAGGAGGTCAGTATGGATGAAGAAAAAAAATTGGATCTTACTGAAAACTCTTTGAAGGTCCTCGAACGGCGTTACCTGAAAAAGGATGAACAGGGTAAGATCGCCGAAACGCCGGAGGAAATGTTTCGTCGGGTTGCCACGGCAATAGCGGCACCGGAGAGAAACTTCCGGGCGACCGCGATAGAAATTAAAACGCTGGAAGATGATTTTTACGAAATAATGTCATCTTTGCAATTTATGCCGAATTCGCCGACCCTGATGAATGCCGGAAGGCCGCTGGGACAGCTCTCAGCCTGTTTTGTTTTGCCAATAGAAGATTCGATGGAATCGATTTTCACTGCCGTTAAGGATACGGCGATGATTCATAAATCAGGCGGCGGAACCGGATTTGCCTTCTCTCGTCTCCGTCCAAGTAATGCAGTAGTTGCCTCGACTTCCGGAGTGGCATCTGGTCCGATATCATTTATGAGAGTGATTAACTCGGCCACTGAAGCGGTGAAGCAGGGTGGTACCAGACGCGGTGCCAATATGGGCGTTCTTCGAGTAGATCATCCTGATATTCTCGATTTTATCTCCTGCAAAGATGATTTGAAAGAATTAACCAATTTTAATATTTCGGTAGCGTTAACCGACTCCTTTATGCGGGCTGTTGCCGAAGATGGCTTTTATGAATTGGTTGACCCGAGAACCGGTGCGGCCTATACAAAAGATGGTAAACCGGCTCATCTGAAAGCGCGTGAAGTGATGGAAAAGATTATCAATCATGCTCATCAAACCGGCGAGCCGGGGGTGATGTTTATTGATCGGATGAACGACGGCAACCCGGTTTCCAGGGTAGGCTTATATGAATCGACCAACCCTTGTGGTGAACAGCCGCTTTTGCCTTATGAAAGTTGTAATCTTGGTTCTATCAATTTAAATAAAATGGTCAAAGCTGTTGTTGATCTCGATTCCGCGGAATTGTCTCGCTATGAAATCGACTGGGAAAAGCTGGATGAAACAGTCAGACATTGTGTCCATTTCCTTGACAATGTTATCGAAGCCAATCGTTACCCGCTCCCGGAAATTGATTTTAATACTAAGCAGAATCGCAAAATCGGACTCGGTGTCATGGGTTGGGCCGACCTGCTGGTTTTACTCGGAATTCCTTATGACTCGGATGAGGCCCTGCGGTTAGCCGAAAAGGTTATGTCACGGATCAATGAAACCGGACATGCCGAATCATGTCGCTTGGGCGAGGCGCGAGGTGTCTTCCCCAATTGGGAAAAATCGTTCTTCCGCAGGGGCGGTAATGACCCCAAAATGAGGAATTCGACTGTTACCACTATTGCTCCAACCGGTACAATTTCAATTATCGCCGGTTGTTCATCAGGCATTGAACCGTATTTCGCAATTTCCTATGTCAGAAATGTGATGGATAACGATAAACTGCTTGAGGTGAATCCTCATTTTGAGAGAGTCGCCCGTGCTCGTGGATTTTACTCAGAAGAACTGATGGGGAAAATTGCCGAAAAAGGAACGATCGCCTATTTTGATGAGATTCCCGACGACGTCAAAAGGATTTTTGTGACTTCGCATGATGTCAAACCTGAGTGGCATGTCAAAATGCAGGCAGCATTCCAGAAATATACCGACAATGCTGTTTCAAAGACAATTAATCTATCAAAAAATGCCACCGTTGACGATGTGCGGGATGCTTATATGCAGGCTTTTGACCTTGGCTGTAAAGGTATTACCATTTATCGCGATGGCAGTCGCGCCGAGCAGGTATTATCAACCGGTTCCTCCAAAGACAATAAATCAAAGTTACCAGAAACTTCGGCCAAAATCAAGGGTCGGCCAGATACGCTGCAAGGATTTACTCAGAAGATAAAAACAGGTTATGGGACATTATATGTTACCGTCAATATGGTTGATGATAAACCGTTTGAGGTTTTTGCCCAGATCGGTAAATCCGGATATTCAACTATGGCTGACACTGAGGCTATCTGCCGTTTGATATCGCTTGCTTTTCGTTCCGGTATTCCGGTGAGCAAGGTTATTAAACAAATTAAGGGAATCGGCGGTTCATCACCAGTTTTTGGAAACGGTGGACTGATTTCCTCGATCCCTGATGCTATCGCTCAGGTTCTCCATAGTAATTTTGGCAATGGTAAGGAACTGTCCAAAGGTTTGGATATGTCCGAGGAATTTTGCCCCGATTGCGGCAGCCGGATTGAACATGAAGGCGGTTGCAATGTTTGCCGAAGTTGCGGCTATTCCAAATGCTAAAATTGCCGATATAAATTTTGAGGGGGTAAAATAATTTACCCTCTCAGAATAATTATGGCACAAGCAGATTACATACCGGCAGGAAGAACATCCAGGATTGTCCAGGGTGATATTGAGATACAAATTCAAACCGAATTTGCTTCCAGACCGTCCCCAAGAATAACCACTTCAATCTTTTCCAAGGGTCAGGTAATGCATAAGGTTGAGCAGGAACTTAAGGGGCAGATGACGTCTTTTGAAGATAAAATTCGTATTGAGGACAAACTGAGAAAGCAACATTTTGAGGTTTTAAAAACTCTCAAAGATGAAAAAAAGCTGCAATCATTTCTAAGCACTACTGCTATCAAAGAGGGGGGAGGCAATTCGATCTCCCGTCGGATTAATGATATCACTGGTGTGGAGCGCGTTTTCTATATAAACAACGAGGGTGAATTTTCATCCGATCAAATCTCCAAAGAGTTTAAAAAGTAGTATTCGGCAATTTCAAAAAGTATGCTGGAGATTCTGAATATTTTTGGTCTGCTTCCCAATGGTGAACGGGAAAAAGGTGTCTATGAGGTGGAATCGGATAGACTGTATCTCGCCTCTTGCGGTCAGGAATGTTATTTTATCCTGACCAGCCCATCTACTGCCGATATAAGTTTCGAATCAGAGATTCGTCAGGCAATCCTGAAATAACTCCAATATTTTATTCCGAATTTTCATAAAAAAAGAAGGAGAGAAATTGAGATTTGAAAAAACTCCTCAATAATTACGTTAAAGGGCTTTTATAACCGCTTCCGACTTTTTGCTTTCGCTGCCATTTAAAAAATGGGTCACGGCGTTGGCGCAGCCAGATAGAGATGACCTTCATCATTGAGTTGTTAGAGATTTTTCAATTCCATTCCTCTCCAACATTTCTACCATAAATTACGATATCAAGAATGTTTTGTAAACAGTTTTTTCACTCTTGATAATAATAAATTATTGTTTTATAATCTCACAAATAGTAAGTGGAATAAATGAAGGGTAGGCTATGATATATTCTGTTGGCATAGACTTAATTGATACCGAAAGAATTGGCAAGGCACTTGAAAAGTGGGGAGAATCGTTTGCCAAAAAAATTCTTGGGGTAGAGGAATATGAAATGTATCTGCATAAATTTAATAAAGTACAATTTCTATCCGGCC
>DAOUVS010000173.1 GCA_030667525.1 Candidatus Zixiibacteriota bacterium
GAGTCGTCAGGACAAGCTGCGGCTCGATGCCGTAATCCTGCTGAATATCACGACCGGTAAGAAGATTAAACTTCTGCTCGGTCGCTCCAATTTCGACATCAGCCCTTATTGCAACAGAATCATAAGCTTGCATCAACGGATAAAATAGTTCATGGATTGAAATCGGAATTCCGGCTTTATATCTTTTTTCAAAATCATCCCGTTCCAGTATCCGTGCAACGGTAAATTTAGAGGCCAAATTCATAATTTCCTGAAAATTCATTTTTGAGAACCATTCACCATTAAAATGAACTTCGGTTTTGGATTTATCAAGTATCTTGAAAAACTGCTGCTGATATGTTTCTGCATTAGCCATGACCTGATCATAGGTCAATTGCGGACGTGTTACTGAACGACCCGATGGATCACCGATCAATCCTGTATAATCGCCGATAATCAAAACAATTTGATGCCCTAAATCCTGAAACTGTTTCAGTTTTCTGATGCCAACTGTGTGCCCCAAATGTATATCAGGTGCCGTCGGATCAAATCCCTGCTTGACTCTTAATGGCTTATTCTCAGCTATTGATTTTTTCAGGCGTTTTTCAAATTCCCCTTCAGGCAGAATATCAACAGCACCGCGCGAAATCAATTCATATTGTTCTTTAAATTCTGTTTTCATAACTCTTTCTATTTTTATTGTCTATTTCCATATTATCGGCTTAAATCGTTGTCTATTGAGACATTTAGGCCATCAAACAATCCAGAATAAACAATCAAAACCGATATTGCAAGGGCTAATTATTTAATCAACTGGCCGATGAATAAATGTGTATAACAAATATAATTAATATTATGGCTGTTCATGATTCTTTTGGACTTGACTTGAATTATAAAAAGGATGTTTCTTAGTCCCTATGAATGTTGTGCTCAAAAGTAAACGATTCCAAAATTTTGGACTAAAGAAATCGTTACTGATTTTAATTATCCTGACTTGTATATTTTTTATTGTTATCGGATATCGAACTTATATCATCTATCAAAAAGATTTACCATCTTTTACAAAACTTCATAATATCGAGCCATCCCTGAAAACAAAGATTTATGCCTCTGATGGAACTTTGTTGCAGGAATATTTCAATGAAAACCGCGTTCTCACGCCCTACAGTAAAATCCCCAAACATATGACAGATATGGTTATGGCGGTTGAGGACAGGGAATTTATGAACCATTGGGGAGTTAATGTAAAACGAATTGTTGGCGCCATGCTGATTAATATAACCAATTGGCGAATCGCTCAGGGGGCATCGACAGTCACCCAGCAATTGGCGCGGATGCTATTCCTAAATAGAAAGCAGACACTCGAGAGAAAAATAAAGGAGGCGATGACCGCCATTAAACTTGAGCGCGCCTATTCTAAAGAAGAAATTCTCCAGATGTATCTTAATGAGTACTATTTTGGTTGGGGTGCGTATGGAATAGCGGCAGCAGCAAGAACTTATTTCAATAAGTCGGTTGAAGAACTCAATGTCGGCGAATGTGGCTTTTTGGTTGGGTTATTTAAAGGTCCCAGCCGATATTCCGCCAAAGTTTTTGAGGACCCGGAAGCGTATGTTAGAATCCGCAATCGTTCTTTAAATTCATTTTATAATTGGGGAAAAATAACTAGAGCCGAATATGATTCCCTTCTTCTTCTCCCCTCTGGGTTAAATCCACCTGTCGAAGAACCTGGTCGCGCTCCATATTTTACGGAAGTAATAAGAAAATATCTTCTTGAGACATACGGCGAGAAAGCGCTTTATTCTGGTGGCTTGCAAGTGATGACGACCCTAAACTGGGACTTGCAGCAGGAAGTCGAAACAGAAGTCAAAAAGAAACTCGATTCATTGCAGGCCTGGCTGGAGCGTGTTCATAAACCGAGCAATCCGACCTATACTTATGCTATCCCTGATACAACTGATTCCCTGGCCGACCCGCTAACCGATTCAATTAGAGTTTATGAGCAGATTCAGGGGGCCTCAGTTTCAATTGATAATGCAACCGGAAATGTTTTGGCCCTAATCGGCGGAAGATCATTTGAAGAAACGAAATGGAATCGCGCCGTTCAATCGCTTCTTACTCCCGGATCAGCATTTAAGCCATTTATTTATACGGCCGCGATTGATAACGGATATAATCCAGCCGATCTGTTTTACGATAATTCAATCAAACTAAAAATACCGGGCGCTCCCGACTGGCGGCCACATAATTATGATAACAAATTTAAAGGCGAGATGACTCTTCGTGATGCACTTCGACAATCTCGTAACCTGATTTCGGTAAAATTGATATTAAAAATCGGTCCGGAACAGGCCATATTCTATGCCAATAAAATGGGAATAACTTCACGGTTGCAGCCATATCCGACGCTGGCTATGGGAGCAACCGAAGTGAGACCGATCGAGCTGATTTCAGCATATACCGTTTTCCCCAACGGGGGAATAAAAATTCCTTACCGTTTTATCACCAAAATTACCGACCGTTATGGGAATATTTTGGAAGACAATACTGTTGTTCAGAAAGATGAAGTGCTGTCAGCGCAAACCGCATATATCATGGTAAGTTTGATGCAATCAGTCATGCAACCGGGTGGAACCGGCCAAAGATCCCGCTGGATGGGTTTCACTCGCCCCGCGGCTGGCAAGACAGGGACCTCGGATAATTGGTGCGATAATTGGTTTGTCGGCTATACGCCTCAGATTACAACCGGTGTCTGGTTAGGATTTGACAGCAAAATTTCAATTGGTCGCAGTCAAGATGGCTCAAGAAATGCCCTACCGGTTTGGACCGCTATTATGAAAGCGGCTCATGAAACATTGCCGGTGGTAGATTTTGAGATACCCGACGGAATTGTTTTTGCCGACGTTTGCCTGGAATCGGGAAAACTGGCGACCGACCGCTGCAAAAAAGTGCGAAATGAAATTTATCGTGAAGAAAATGTGCCAATTGAGTCCTGTCCCCTGCACCCATCGGCCGGATTGTATGATCCTAATACACAGGATGAAGCTTTTGATAATCTGACCGAAGATTCTACTGACGTTTATAATTTCTAAATTATTCATTTATCATTTATATTCTGAATATTTCTCCTCAAAATAAACTTGACAGTTGTTAATCTGTAATTGTATATTCTACCTCATGCCGGAGTGGTGAAATTGGTAGACGCAGAGGACTCAAAATCCTCCGATGGCAACATCGTGTCGGTTCGATTCCGACCTCCGGCATAAATTAACTGGCAAATCTGGGGCGTAACCTATTGGGATTCGGGGAATTTTGTTGACATAAAATACTGCTTCCCTTGCTGTACGTCTTCAAAACCTTTTCATACACTATATACTAACCAATCTTAATCCCAGAACCCAGATTCTAATTGGAAATCCGGGATAAAAGCAGTTTCTTTTGCCCATAAGTCTGTAAACTGGCAATAGAGTTTGTTTGAAATTAAAAAAAGGCAACCAGATCTGTGGCTGCCCTTGTTATATATGATTTTCCGGAAGTGAATTCAAACTCATCCCATTTAAATGAATGGAACCTATAATTAATGAGCCCGCTCAATTTGCGGGCTCATTGTTGAATCTGTTTCCTACTTAAACGCTGTGAAGGAATTTACCTTTTTCGTATCCATTATCGGTTCATTTATAATCAATGATTTGGCTGTAGTTTCTCCACTGATCGGATCTTTTATAACTGTCGAAGTGGGTGTTTCTACCCTAATCGGTAATTTGCATGCAAACATCCAATCAGAACCACCACAAGGATTAGGTCCTTCCTTATATTTAAAGTTAATAAGATAAACAACGTCAAGAATATTGACAACACAGTCACAGTTAGGATCGCCACTGCATATTGCATACGGTTTCGGTTCGGGACCATCCTTATATTTATAATTAATTATATAAACAACATCCAGGATGTTAATCGGTGTTTCTCCATTAGCCTCACCGGTTTCGCAATCACCCATACCGTCGCAGTTAGCTCTATTCGGTTTCCTGTCACGGGTTCCAGCGTTGCCGCTAATTGTATAATGAAGTGGATAACCGACGTTTGTTTCCCAATCGCTCCAGCAGTTACCTTCATTAGTGGTCAGATCATCCCAATATCCGCCCGCGACATCATCTTCGGCATTCAGATAATTGTCAAAGAAGTTGTGATGGACGACCATATTATATGAACTTGTCGAAGTTGTCGCATAATCCTTGATACTGATACCGGTATAGTTGTCGCCCATAATATTCTCGGTCATCGTTGCCGAAATGTCACCATTGCCATCGGTGTTTATTAAGATTCCATAATCACCATTATTGAAGATCATATTATTATGTACTGTCGCAGTAATAGATGATCCGGCATCCTTACCCTCGTCGGATAAAATAATTCCGCCACTTGATAAAGAACCTGTGGTAGAATTATTAGAAATAGTATTATCCTCGATAGTAATAACAATATCAACATTACCGGCGTAGCCGGGAACTTCGTTTCCAACAATTATACCATACTGGCAATTGGAAATCTCATTACCTTCGATGGTCACCGATTTTGTAATCGGGTCAACGACACCCATGGTGAAAGAGTTTTCCACATATATAGCGGAGACGGTTGACTGATCTGTCGCCGCCCAGGTGTCATAATTGCTAAACGTATTGCCTCTTATTATACCTGTTGACGCCGAACCTAATTCAATCGCATAACCAAAATCATCATCCACTTTGTCAAAGGCATTGCCCTCAATGAGAGTATTAACATAGTCATGGACTACGATTCCGACCCGACCGGTTTTCAGGAAAGTATTATTCAATATATCTATCTGCGCCCTGGCGCCATCTGTATAGTCAGGAGCACGAAGATAAGATATAAATTCATAATATCCGGCTGTATTCATATTCTGCAGAGTATTATTGGAAATCTCTCCGGATGAGTTCCAGAAGAGCAATCCAAACGTATTATCTGCTTTAATCAGATCAAAGTCCATAGTCATATTACTGAGTGTAATACCTGTTGAGCCGACAACACGAATCGCAGCCTGTCGCCCACTCCCGTAAGGAGCAAATCCCCAATCGAGAGTTGTGGCCGGTTTAAATATCGTTCCTGCTTCTGATTCGCCAAGGATGCTTATACCAGTGCGGCCATCAATATTTATCGGAATGCCATAGTTGCCGTCAAAAACATATACAATACCACCATTCGAAACGGCATTAACACCATCGGCAATAACGTCAAAAGCATCATATCCGAAAATATGACCGCCGACATTATCACCTTCTGAAGCTCCTGCCCAGTCATCATCAACCCATACTTCAGCAAGCGAGCAGGTAAACCCGCAGTATGAGAAATCATCATTGCACCATGGATCAAAATCAACCATGCCACTGACCATCAGTGTTATTTCCGGACAACTTAAGGATCCCCAGTAATTTCCTTCGGCATCTACCTCAACTGTCGAGGTCGAGGCAATTCCACCCGAGATATTATTTACAATCCTATTATTGCTGGCCGTAACGGTGGTACCATCTGAGGCATCATAACCAACCGCGATTCCTTGAGTATTATCATGTAAATTACAATTGGTAATCGTAACCGCAGTCCCCGGACCATAATAAGTCGTTGCAATTATACCGGCCGAAGTTGAACCATCGCTTACCGCGACGCCGGTGTTAAGTGATATATCACAATTATCAATCGTCCCGACGGCACCATTTCCGAATTCAACTCCATAATCAAGCCAGTCACCATCGCCCTTACCAACGTAAGTGCAATTTGAAATCAGATTCCCGGTCGATCCGGGTCCAAAAGCCATCAGCCCAAGACGCCCGATATTCTCTAAAGTGCAATCATCGGCTATCAGGGCTGCATCCATTACGGCGCAACCAAACCCAATATAACTGCTGAAAACAATATTTCTAAAATCTACTGATGTCAGCGTTACATCTCCATAGGATCTGATGCCTTGATAAATATTAAATCCGGCGCCGTCGAGTTTGACTTCACTCAAATCCAGAGACATTCCGGTCTGGACCAAAAACCAGCCGCGCGTATCCCCGGAACTTCCAGTATTAGCCGTTGGCGTAATTGTAACCGTATTTCTGTCGATTCCGGCAATTGTAATATCTTTGTCGATAACAATCTGCGGACCTTCGGCATAGGTTCCGGCCGCAACATAAACTGTGCTACCCGAAACCAGATTGATACCTTCCTGTATGTATCCGACAGTACCGATTTGAGGGCTGTCGTCATCGACGTATAGTGTCGTGAAGTCGCCCTGGAATCCTGGATCACCGCTGGCATCGGTACCGCTGGCAAGCCAGGGAGTATAATCGGCATTACTCGAAACATTGTCACCGGTTCCCCGGCTATCGATTGCCGTAGAGGCTGTCCCGGATGTACTTTCAGTAGTTCCCAAACTTCTGGCCGGCAAAACCACCTCAACTCCATAAATATTAGCTTTTATCGGACGCATTGCTGCAGAGACC
>DAOUVS010000134.1 GCA_030667525.1 Candidatus Zixiibacteriota bacterium
CTCCTTCGAAGGACAGGCGTTTCGTCATAATTTATTATTTTAAACAATGTCGCGATTGAAATGGGTTTCCTCCTTCGAAGGACAGGCGTTTCGTCATAATTTATTATTTTAAACAATGTCGCGATTGAAATGGGTTCGTTCCGTTTTTTTTTGACCTGAGACTATCAAACCGATGTTGATTCGGACGCATGGTACAATAGACATTTTTTCCAATAAAATAATTCTCCTCGTTTTTGGGTTCGCTATTACAACAAGGTGAGGATAAAAATCAAGGCCGGTTTGGTAGTGAAATTGTACTCTGTTAAGAGAATTGGCAGGTGTCGGAGACATCCGCCCTACAGAAGCTGATAAGTTTTTGACGGCTCAACGCCGATATATAAAGTATGAGTATCCTGCTTGATATATTGGGATGGTTGCTGCTGTTATTCGGTCTTTATATTGTTATATGCAGCTACATTCGCCAGATAAGAAATTTCCGCAATCGTAACAATCCCGAGTTTTCGGCAAGTTCACCAGCTCCGTTTATTGGACCGCTTTTTATATTGGTTGGAATGAACCGGTTACCTATTGAATACTCAGCCTGGTGGTGGTTGATCTTTTTGTTTGACCCGGATACGATTGTTGTTGTATTGGGTTTGCCGGTACTGTTTCGATCGTTCTTCAACAAGACTTGATTAGGTCGAAAGTTCTGCACTTTCGACAATGCGCGAAGCGCAAATTAATAATTGTCAGGAGCGCACGGCTCCTGACCTACTTTTACTACAAAGACTCGGGTTTGGGTCTACAGAACTGAGCAGTTCATTCTGTAGACCCAAATTCGGTCTGAATCTGTTTAAGAGCCTCGGCAAGCTTCCAGCGAGTTTCCTTAGGGGTCTTGGGATTGTTGATATTTGAGTTTAGAAGAAACACTGTCGATCCCTCAAGGATGGCTTGAGGAAAAATGGATTTGTTGAATATTTCGCCAGTAAATTCTCCCAGTTCCCTCTCAACCAGATTACGATCAAAGTGTTCCAACATAGATGCGGCTCTCCATGGTACACGCGTAAACAACCCTGTAGCGGCTTCCACAGCTAAAACATGAATGGCAGTTCTATCCCCATAAGCGAACTCGGTCATGCGCCTCATGAATTTTCCATAATACGCCGCCGCTTGGCATAAAAATGCTATTTCGTCATCAGTTGGAGATAGGTGATCCAAACCGAGAACTATTTCCATGAACTTCTCAAAACCAATTAAAATTACTTGTCCGGATTTCCATAGATGGCAACCCTTCTTCAAATTTCTAATCATTGATGGTTTATCAAACAACTCTTCTTCTCCATCGCCCTGCTCATACATTATGGCACTACTCAAGAAATCTCTTAATATCCCATCACCTCCAAGTCGATCTTCATATTCGAAATGACGGATACCGTTTAAATCAAAAGGCACATGACTCCCTTTTCGCTTGAGAAGAATTACATTTTTCTTTAAAACATGACATATTCCGAGTTCATAAAAGACATTTGGATTTGCATCTGTCAGGTCTGCTATAATTACGTTTGCTTTGAGGATGTCATCGAATATTTCAAACAGTATTGGTACGGATCCAAAATGCTGATCTGCTCTCGTACAACGAAAACCAAGTTCCTCAACAATTGGCTTGATTCCGCGATGAAATACTTCATTCAACTTTTCATCAAAGGGCATAATGACAAAACAGAATTTTTCCTCAATTGGTATATCTTGGTTTAAGAAATCATAGATTTTAAGTGCCATAATTGTAACTTTCTGAATCCTTCGATTATATTTTAGTAATACTACTCATGATAGCAATAACATATCAGCTTGTCCACAAAAAAAAGGCGGAACCACAAGAGGGTTCCGCCAAATATAATTAGCATGGATTCCCGCCTACGCGGGAATGACGTTATCGTATAAGGATGCCGTCACAATGGCAGAATTAGTACATTCCGCCCATGCCACCCATGCCGCCCATGCCGCCCATATCACCACCGCCGGGCATCGCCGGCATACCTGATTTTTCTTCGGGCTTATCAGTAATCAAAGCCTGAGTAGTCAGAAGCAGGCCACTGATCGATGAGGCATTCTCAAGAGCAATACGCGAGACCTTGGTCGGGTCGATAATACCGGCTTCCATCAAGTCTTCATAGACATCGGTATCGGCATTATAACCATAGGAACCTTTTCCGTTTTTGACCTTATCAACCACGATGGAACCTTCGACTCCGGCATTGTTGGCGATCTGACGAATCGGCTCTTCGAGCGCACGACGGACGATCTTAACACCAACCATCTCGTCATCGATGAGCTTGACTTTGTCAAGAGCACCCATCGTTCTTAAGAAAACAACTCCGCCGCCCGGAACAATACCTTCCTCGGTAGCGGCGCGGGTCGCGCTAAGTGCATCTTCGACGCGGGCTTTCTTTTCTTTCATCTCGGTCTCGGTCGCGGCGCCAACATTGATGACGGCAACACCACCGGCCAATTTGGCAAGACGTTCCTGAAGTTTTTCTTTATCATAATCGGAGCTGGTATCGTCGATATGTTTTCTGATCTGACCGATACGGGCCTTAATATCTTTAGTATCTCCGCCGCCTTCGACGATAGTTGTGTTGTCTTTGTCGATAGTGATCTTCTTGGCGGAACCAAGATCAGAAACAACAACATTCTCAAGTTTGAAGCCGACCTCTTCAGAGATGACTTTACCACCGGTGAGAATTGCGATATCATCAAGCATAGCTTTACGACGATCACCAAAACCCGGGGCTTTCACTGCGGCGATTTTGAGTGTTCCGCGAAGTTTGTTGACAACTAAGGTGGCGAGAGCTTCGCCATCGATATCTTCGGCAATAATGAGAAGCGGTTTGCCCATCTGAGCGATTTTCTCAAGAGCCGGGAGCAGATCTTTCATCGTCGAGATCTTTTTGTCATGGAGTAAGATCAAGCAGTCTTCAAGAACCGCTTCCATGTTGTCAGAATCGGTGACAAAGTAAGGTGAGACATAACCACGGTCAAACTGCATACCTTCAACGATATCCAAAGTTGTGTCGATAGTTTTGGATTCTTCAACGGTGATAACACCATCTTTACCGACTTTTTCCATCGCTTCGGCAATTTTTCCGCCGATTTCGTTATCATTGTTAGCTGAGATTGTACCTACCTGGCGAATTCTTTCCAAATCGCCGGCAACCGGCTGAGACATCTTTTTGATCTCACCAACAACGGCGCGAACGGCAGTATCGATACCACGTTTGATGGCCATCGGATTAATACCAGCGGTAACAGCCTTGACACCCTCGCGATAAATCGCCTGGGCGAGTAAGGTCGCGGTAGTGGTTCCGTCACCGGCGATATCAGAGGTCTTGGAAGCAACTTCCTTGACCATCTGAGCACCCATATTTTCAAACGCATCTTGCAGTTCGATTTCCTTGGCGACAGAGACACCATCTTTGGTGACAGTCGGTGAGCCGAATTTTTTGTCGAGAACGACATTACGGCCTTTGGGACCAAGAGTAACTTTGACCGCATTGGCCAATTTATCGACACCGATTTTCAGCTTTTCGCGAGCCGAGGCATCATATTCAATAAGTTTTGACATATTTAAACTCCCTTATTTAATTATCGCGAGAATATCAGACTCGCGCATAATTACAAATTCTTCATCATCAACGGTGACTTCTGTACCGGAATATTTACCGTACAAGATCTTGTCCCCTTTTTTAACTTCCATCGCAACCAGTTTACCATCTTCGGTGCGGCCCGGGCCAGCTTCGATAACTACGCCCTTCTGCGGTTTTTCTTTGGCGGTATCGGGAATAATGATTCCGCCTTTGTTTACTTCTGCCGCCTCTTCCTGCTTCACCAGGACTCGATCAGCTAATGGTTTTACTGCCATTTGTTTCTCTCCTTTAAAAAATTACCTTTTAATATACATTTACTTTCATATTCAACACTTATCAGCACTCGTTTTTGTTGAGTGCTAACAGGCGGCCAAATATACATGATTAAACCAAGTTGTCAAGCGAAAGTTTCAAATTTCTGGTATTTTTTTTAATGTATATTTAATTGTCGGACAAGAGCTTATAAAATCAAGACGATTGATAGTCAGAAATGATTTTCAGGCCTTCTAAGGTCAGAGCAGGATGGATCGATTCGATATATTTTGAGTGATTTTGGAAATCTCCGGCCAAACCGCCGGTGCCGATCACTTTCGGTTTTGCTCCAAGTTCTTCGCAAATATTATCAATAATTTTATCAACCTGTCCGACTGTGCCGTAAAACAGGCCCGATTTTATTGATTCAGCGGTGTTTTTGCCGATTGCATGCGCCGGTTTTTCTATTCTGACTTCGAAAAGCCGAGCCGCTTTGGCAGCTAATTGACTCGCCGACATCTCCGGCCCGGGCGCTATTGCTCCGCCAAGATACTGGCCATCGGTGGTAACAACATCGAAATTAATAGTGGTTCCGAAATCAACGATAATTATCGGTCCGCCAAATTTATCAAAAGCTGCGACAGCATTAGCTATCCGGTCGGCACCAACCGCCGAGGGGTCATCATAGGCTATTTTTATCGGTAATTTCACTGCCGATGAAACCAACAACGGCTTTATCTTAAAATATTTTTCTGACATTTTTTCATAGACTGGGGTCAGGCTCGGCACCACCGAACCGATAACAACCCGGTCCAATTCGGATGATTTAATACCCATTCTTTCCACCAGGCCGGTCATAAAAAAGCCGCATTCATCAACGGTCAGCGCATGATTGGATGCGACCCGGAAATGGTCGATCAGACGGCCATTGTCAAAAACGCCAGCGACCGTGTTGGTGTTTCCGATATCAATCGTTAATAACATAAAACAAATATATCCAACCTGCTCTCGAAAGTCAAATCGGATTAAAACATCTGTTCAATTATTGAGCATCCTATAAGTAACGGGAAGCTATCTGCCGATATATAAAGAATAAGATCTGAATTTAATATTAGGAGAAGATTATGAGGTTATTGGTTGCTTTATTAGTGGGTCTGTTCATTCTGGCCGCGTCAGGATGCAGTCATAGGATTGTTGTCATCAAGACCAGTACGTCCGAGAAAAAACTTGATTCCCGAGCGATTGAAAAAAATAATAAAAAAAAGCAGTCTGATATTTTCTTGGCCAAAGCGAGAGAATTTTACAACAAAGGTAAATATAAGCAGGCTCTCAAATTTTGCGAGAAGGCGCTTGAGTTCAATCAAAACAACTGGGAGGTGCATTATTATATTGGTCTGGCAACTCAGAGAAATAGACAGTATGCACAATCTATTGAGGCGCTTAAAATTGGTTTGCGGCTTGGTCCGGAAAACAGAATGATTCAATCGGAGATTCATTGTAATCTTGCTATCAATTATGAGAAAATGGGGATGGCCGAAAGAGCCCATAGTGAATATCAAATGGCCCTGAATCTCAATTCGGCCAATCAGGATGCCCGAAAAGGTCTGAGCAGGATCAAAGTTCAAAAGACAAAGGATGGTTGGAAAAAGAAATCAAGGAATTAATCCTGCTGATTCACCAAAAGAAACATTTAAAACCGGTTGATTAAACTCGACCGGTTTTTTTATATTCAGTTATGAAGAAAGATATAAAGAAAAAACCGACCATCACTTATAGTATCGAAGATGATTTCTATAAAAAGCTGGAGAAATTCACACAAGAAACCATCGATAATGGATTCAAACTATTTGAAAATGAATTTGCCAATATCGATAGCTTCTATAAAAATTGTTTTAAGGACAAAGCAGATCGCAGCGACCACAATTTCCGGCAAACGGCCAAACCGTTTTATTTAATCGAGGCGATGTACTATCAGATATTTGATAATGAAAATCGTGAGGATTTCAACAAAGCGGAGAGAACTGTTATTATTCTACCGGATTGTTTGTCTTATCTGGGTGAAAAATGCAAAAGAGAAAAAACAGATCTGGGGAAAATTTGCACCCGCTGTGTCCCCAAATGCCAGATCAATCAGATTATGGAAATCGCTGATAAATATAAAGTCGATGGCTATTTCTCTAAACGTGCCCTAGTTGAGCAGTTGACTAAAATCAAAGACGAGAAAAAAACGACATTGTCGGTAATCGGTATCTCCTGTCTTTTGACATTAGCCTCGGGGATGCGTCAAGCCAAAGAGGCCGGGCTGGTTTCGCGAGGTGTTTTTCTAAATTTCACCGGATGCGAGCACTGGGCCGATAAACCGTTTGCTACCGAAACTGCCATTGAGAGGATAAAATCTATTCTGGAGGAAAAGTATGGATTACCTGATTCGTCCGCTTGATATAACCGATTATGAAAATATGACTGAACTTTGGCAAAGAAGCGGTTTACCTTTTCGTCCCAAAGGACGCGATTCTTATGAGGCGATGGCCAAGGAATTTAAACGGATGGAAACCTGCTTCTTTGGAATGTTTGACGGCGATAAGATGATCGGGACAATAATCGGTTCATCGGACGGCCGCAAGGGATGGATCAATCGACTGGTGATAGATCCGGATTACCGAGGCAGGAAACTGGCTGCTCGGCTTATCAAAGAATGCGAAGAGTATTTAAATGATCTTGGAATATCGGTTATCGCCTGTTTGATTGAAGATGTCAATACGCCATCGCTTTCGGCCTTTGAAAAAGCCGGGTATAAAATATCTAATGAAATTCTTTATTGTTCCAAGCGACCATCTGAGGATGCTTAAAATTAAAACTCTGGTGATAATAAAATGAGTGGAATAATTTTTTTAGGGACAAATAGTCTCGATAAAATAACTGAGTTTTATCACAATGAAATCGGTTGCGAAATCTGGATGGAGCAGGCCGATTGTAAAATATTCAGACATGGAAATCTCCTGCTCGGTTTTTGTAAACGTAAAGAGTGTGAGACCAATGGAATAATAACTTTCTTTTTTTCGGAGAAAAAGAAAGTTGATAAGTTTTATGAAAAATTTAAAATACTTGCGGAGGCTCCTCCTGTTGATAATGAAAAATATGAGATTTACCATTTTTTCATTCGTGATCCCGAAGGAAGAAAAGTCGAGTTCCAATATTTCAACCATCCGGTTGATACTCCAGCATAACACAAAATAAAATCAGATTATTTTTTTTAAAAATCACCTATAAATTTAGTTTTATATTGCAACTATGAGTATAAACCGTTATAGAAATGGCGAGATAAAAATATTGCATTACTCCAAGATGGTAGTTTGAGCTAAAAATAAAATGATTGCGGTTTACAAAATAGAAATTCACTTTTCCTTCGCTGCAGCTAATTCATTCGAAAACTATGATAACCATGGAATTACAGGAGAACCAGATGTTTGCCTTGTCGGGAACAATCGGCCATAATCTGCGGCCATATGCGGTTTTCCTGATACTATTATTATCAATAATTGTCTTCGTGCCTTCCCAACTTTACAGCCAAACAGGTCATAATCAGGTTAAGCTGATCTGGACAGCAAGCGGTGATGACGGTTTTCTTGGTCAGGCATCGTATTATGATATCCGCTATTCAACCGAACCGGTCGGAAACGATACCACCCTTTGGTGGCAATCGGCCATGGAGGCCGAAAATCTACCGAAACCCTCATTGGCAGGACGAAAAGATTTCTGTATTATTGAAAATTTGTCAATTGACCAGCATTACTATTTTGCAGTCAGGGTCGCCGACGAGGCTTACAACTGGTCCAATATTGTTAATATTGCCGAGATCCCCAAAATCTCCTGCGCTGATGTTAACGGCGATTTAGCATTTGATTATATCGATTTGACTTATCTGTTATCTTTTCTTTACGGTGATGGCCCCCCGCCAGCGTATCCGGGGAGTGGTGATGTTGATAATTCCGGCAACATCAATGTTGCCGATGCCATGTATATAATTAATTACCGTTTCAATTTCGGTCCCCCGCCCGATTGCGGAGATTGAGATATTCATTCTTTTCGAATAATTTAAAAAGGCGGCCAATGAGGCCGCCTTTTAAAAAGCTATTTTATATTAATTGGAAAAATATTTATCTAAATAATCTTTTCAACTTCACTCTTAAAAAAATCATAAGAGCGGGCGCCGATGGCGCGTGAGGTTTCATTGCCGTCTTTATCGAGAAATATTGTCACCGGGACACCGGTTCCGATATTATATGACATCGCCGATTCCCTATTAGCAATCAGCA
>DAOUVS010000088.1 GCA_030667525.1 Candidatus Zixiibacteriota bacterium
AAATGATATTTTAGATTTCTTTATCGGTCAGTATAATGCGGTTGGCGGAATAATATTAGAAAATAAGTTTAGTGCCGCGCCCTTGATATTTGACCTTTCTGATTCTAAGAATCCGATTAGGATTACTAATGCTTCGGTATCATCGACCGAGATAAATTTTAATCATAATCTTTCTTCAGAAAGTCCCAACCTGTTTTTTTCCTGTCCGCTATCAAAAGCAATCTCACCTGAAGAAATCGAAAAAGTTGAGATCAACGATTTGCGCGAGAATATATCACAGACTGATCTGATAGTAATTGCACCGGAGCTGTTTCTCCCATATTTGGAAGATTACGAAACCTATCGTGAATTAGAATCAGATATAAATGTGAAGGTTGTTTCATTTGAGCAAATACTAAACCAGTTCTCTTATGGTTTGTATGATCCCAAAGCAATTCGCGATTATTTGAAATTTAGTTATGAAAATTATGAAACACCTGCTCCGTCGGCGGTTCTGTTGGTTGGCGATGGCGTCTATGATTTCGAAAATAACCTGGGATTGACCTCGACAAATATAATCCCGCCATATATTCAAGAGATTGATTCATCGGCATCAGATGATAATTATGTCTTCTTCGGTGACTTTGGTTTATTGGATAGCGATACCTCATACATGTCCGATCGCGGCTATGATATGATGATTTCCCGCTGGCCGGTCAAAACGGTTGCGGAAATGGCAACGATTATAGATAAAGTTAAATCGTATGAAGCATCGACTAACTATGGTCCCTGGCGGACAACGGTTACATTGGTAGCCGATGATGAATTCGGTCATTACAATACAGAATGGTTCCATACCAGTCAAACCGAAGAATTACAGGAACCGCCCAGATTGCCGGCATCGTTTCGCCGAAATAAAATATATATTTGGGATTATCCATTTAATTCAATTCAACGGAAACCGCTGGCCAATGAAGATATAGTCAAAAGCTTTAATGAAGGAACGTTGCTAATAAACTATGTCGGGCATGGCAATCCTGATTACTGGGCGCATGAAAACGTTTTTCACCGCAGTACCGATTTAGTCAATTTAACAAATACCGAAAAACTTACTTTGGTTGTTACCGCGTCATGCTCTATTGGTTTTTTTGACAATCCCGATAAAGAGGGGATGGCCGAGGATCTTATCAGATATGCCACGGGTGGAGCGATCGGAGTAATTTCGGCGACACGCTTGGTATATTCTTCAGATAATGCTGCCTTTAACAAGGAGATATTTGAAATTCTGTTTGCGGATAATGAGTTATCGATAGCTCAGGCATTTTACGCCGCCAAATTGGCGCGTCAGTATCTTGGAATCAATCCTGTTCCTATTCGGAATGATCGTAATTATATTTACCTTGGTGATCCTTTTGTTAAGCTTGGTGTTCCAAAGTATGATATCAAATTCACCGAGAAGCCTGATAGCTTGACCGCTTTACAATATCACGAAGCATCCGGAGAAATTGTCGAAAAATCGAGCGGTTTACATGTTGATTTTAACGGTACTATTGAGCTATTTGTGTATGATTCAAATATAGAGAAGAAACATAAAGTTGTTGATGATGATGGCGATTCGGTCAAAACCGTCAGTTATGATTTGAATGGTCCGGCTATTTATCGCGGGAATGCAGATGTTGTTGATGGATATTTTGATTTTTCATTTATTGCTCCTTTGGATATAGGTGTTGGTGGAAACAGCGCCAAAATATCCGGATACAGCGTTTCGGCCGGTTCTGATGCCCTCGGGTTGGTCGATTCGATTCCGGTCAGTCTTTCAATAATTTCCTCCGAAGATAAAGAGGGACCGCAGGTCGCTTATTCGTTTGGTCAGCGGGAAAATTTTCTCTCAGGGGATGTGGTAACATCTGGTGAGACAATGACTTTGACGATATTTGACTCATCCGGTATCAATTTGACCGGAAGTTTGGGTCATGAAATTACGCTTGTCATTGATGGCAGAGTGGAGAATACCATTAATCTTACCGACCTATTTCAATATAGTCCAGGAAGTTATCTGTCCGGGACGATAGAATATGAGACTGGCTCGCTTTCGACCGGTGTTCACTCATTTAAAGTGAAGGCCTGGGATAATGCCAATAATTCCACGTTGGTCGAATTTGAGGCCGAGTTGTTGGCGAGCGGAGAATTTATGATGACGGAGTTGATGAATTATCCAAATCCAATGAGAGAAAATACTGTTTTCTCTTGTTTGCTGACCTCACCGGCCAGCCGGGTGGATTTTGAAATATTTACTCTTTCCGGTCGAAAAATAAAATACGAAACTATTGGATCAGTTCCAGCCGGATATAATGAGTTTTATTCCTGGAACGGAGATGATGCCGATTCTGACCGTATTGCTACGGGCGTGTATATCTATAAGGTCACGGCGGTTTCAGAGTTGTATGACAAGACGATTGAATCATTTGGTAAAATAATTTTGGTTAATTAATACAGGAGGTTCTTAATGCGTAAAATAACTAACCTTGTAATATTGGTAGCATTTCTTGTAGGAATAAGTCCCGGCGTTTTTGCCGGCGTTTCTACCTCGGCTGTACTATTCTTAAGAATTGCCGCCGGAGCTCGCGCGGCTGGTATGGGAGAGGCCTTTGTTGCAGTCGCCGACGACGCAACTGCCACGCATTGGAACCCGGCCGGTTTGGGAAATTATCCCCTTTCAAGCAAATGGTTTGAGGTCGTGATACCGGTTGATTTAAGACCATTTACAAAGGTTACTTTTTATGAGAATGATGCCTCAGAGATTGATTACAACAAGTATGATATTTGGGCAATATCAGAAAAAGGATTGGTTCGTTATAGCCGCAATAAATGGTATCGCGGTGATATTATTGAAACAAGAGCCGAACAATCAGCCGAATCTATTTTAAGAGATTATACTGGTTTACAATCCGAGGATTTTGATGCCAGAGTTTCCGAACTTATGAATATAATCGGCGAGGCTAATAATGACCAATCTCGGAGTGAAATTGATTCAATAGAAGCTAAAGTAATGGCGCATATTCCTGATGATTATGATGCCAGAGATGAAATAGAAAATGGTTTTATTGCTTTGAAAGCTGCTTACAATCAATGTCTGATTGACTGGGAAAGATTTAAAAGAATTGGCGTCGAATATCGCAATGCCATTAAGGATTCAACTCTTTCCAAATCGGAAGTTGATAAACTGCTTTTTACCGTTGAAAAGACCAAAAGACGGATTCTTGCCGAAGAGCTTATTGTTCCGTTTGTGGTTAATTTTGAAGGCCATTTGACAGATATTGCGTCTGACAAAAAATATCTCTGGATCACATCCGATTCAGGATTGTATCGTTATGATAAGAAAAGATGGCGGCATTTCTTATCTGATGATGAAAATATACAATTGAAAAATATTACCGGTATTAAACTGAGTGGGAAGATGGCATATTTAAATACCGATAATGGTTTATTGATTTACGATGCCGGTATCTTTAATATGCAAGGCGCCCTTGATGGACTGCCGGAAAAACCGATAGTGGGAGTTGCCGCCGCGCCTAACAACACTGCCTGGGCCATTGTTGAGGGTGATCTGTACCATTTTGATGGCAAAGTCTGGAAAAACTATATCGAATTTCAAGATGTCCTGGATCAAACGGCCGAATCTATTTACGATGGCATGAAAATATTTGATAACCCCAATGAAAAATCTGCATTTATTGAAAAGTATCAGAATCTGAATGAAGATCTTTCGACTCAAGAGGTTTTGGGTTCGGACGAAATTTTTGGCGATGTTTCAGATTTGATTGATTCGCTTGGGACTGTTAAAGCGCTTGAAGTGATGCAGGATTCACTGGAAATATATGAAGCGGCTCAAGCAGAAAATACAGAGACGGAAACAATATCGGAAGTGGTACCTGCGGAAATGGAAAATAATCCGGCATTTACTGAGCAAGCGGAATCTGAAAAAGTTACTTCCGATTCAACTTTAACAACTATGGATTCGCTAAAGAGCAATAGCAGAACAATTAAGATTCCTTTTACCGCTGGAATACCGTTTAAAATTACTGCGAGGGAAGTTGAAAGAAAAAAACATCTTTGGATTGGAACTGAGTATGGTCTTATCAAATTTGACGGCAAGAGGTGGAAACGGTATGGCTATCGTGATTACACTGTCGAAAATGATATAACTGTCGGCGATTTGGCAACAAGTCTTGTCAATGGTGATGAAAAACGGGCCGCAAGATTGGCGACTAATATTAAAGAAGTCAATATGTTGGAATCCGATGATCTGGTGGCCGGTCAGAAAATAGTGACCTATTCTAATCCAGCCGGATCAAAAATTAATGAAATCTGCCCGGTGGGAGATAAGGTTTATTTTGGCACTGAAGGCGGAACGATATTTCTCGAGAATGGATGGTCAAGGTTTAACGAAGAAGGTCTTGGTGGCCAGGAAGTTATGGAAATTGCCGAGGCCGATGACAATCTGTGGTTTGCCGCCAATGATAAGATATTGATTCGTGCCGCCGCTCGTTCCGAGGTGGTTATGATGCATGTCAACTGGCTTCCGGAACTGGCTGATGATATTTATTATGAGTTTTTCTCTTATGTTAAAAGTATTGAAGGATGGGGAACAGTCGGTACCAATATCACTTTTCTTTCATACGGAAGTATCACTCGTACCGATGAAAATAGTAATGTCTTAGGAGAATTTTCGGCTTTTGATTTTGCTATGACACTTTCGTATGGAACTCCTTTATCGCGTTCGCTTAGCGGAGGGGTATCGGCCAAAGTGATTTATTCTCATCTATCGGAGTTAGGAACTGCCGAAGAACGAGGCAGTGGAACTTCAACCGGATTGGCACTTGATATCGGTTTATTATACAAACTTAATCGGCGTGTTTCTTTGGGTATGGCGCTGACCAATATTGGACCGGCAATTTCATATATTGACGTTGCGCAGGCTGATCCGCTTCCTCGCAATCTCGCCTTTGGAGTTGCCTGGAAAGCAATTGAGTCAAATTACAGCAATCTTTTATTAACGGTGGAGGGCAATAAATCTATGGTTGCAATCGGCGATATAAAAGATGAGTTTAAAGAGGTTGTCCTCAATGGAGGAATGGAATATTGGTACGGATCATTTATTGCTCTCAGATTAGGCTATATTTATGATCAGGAAGGTGAAATTAAAACACCTACCCTTGGCTTTGGTTTGGCCTATTCCACATTTAAATTTGATTTTGCTTATATTCCTTCAAGTGAAAATGTTCCGCTGGCAAATACAATGAGATTGTCGCTGGGAGTTGGACTCTAATTTTGGGAGAACCGAATTGAAGAAAAGAATAGGATTCTTTAATACATTATTAATATTAGTCCCGCTTCTGATGTTTCAATCAGTGACCAATGCCGGTGACAAAATATTAACGCCGCTTGCAGTTGAACGGCAAATATTAGACAAAGATTCCCCAAAAGTGTTTTATGGCGGTTTCTCATCCGACCGCTGCGACCGAAATATATTGAATCTGAAACGGGATAAACCGTGGGGACTTCCAAAACTTTCTGCAACAATGGCCGACCCGCTTGATACCATTAGAATTTTGGTGATGCGTTTTGATTTTGAATATGAGATTCAGGATGATACCAATACAACCGGTCGCGGTCGGTTTGATATGCGTGATACGGCAGCTTTTTTTGCAGAGTTTGGTCATCTGATTGATCCCTCGCCGCATAACCTGGTTTATTTTGAAAAGCATATGGAAGCGCTAAATCGTTATTATTATCATGTTTCCGACAGCAATCTTATTCTGGAATGGGATGTTTACCCCAAAGACACCAATGGAGCATATCACCTTCCCAATAAGATGGCTCATTATGGGGCGGGGCAGACCTCCGATGAGATAATACAGAATTTGGTTGATTCGTTTTTTATCGATTGTTTTCAATTAGTTGATAGTACCGAAGCCGGTTTGGTTTTCGCTGATTATGATGCTCATATTCTTTTCCATGCTGGTTCCGACCGCCAGAATGATATTGGATTCCCGCAGACAATATCTGATCTTTTCACCGGATATGTCCGGCGCGGTGATGACAGAGAACCGACTTATGTTGATGGCGGAACACATATTGTCAGTGATGCTATAATCATGCCGGAGATGGCCTCGCAGGATAACCGTGCCACTGCTCTTAATGCCGTTGTCGCTCATGAGTTTGGTCATCAATTAGGACTCGTTGATTTGTACCGGACAGATAATTTCTTTACGCAACTGGGCGATTTTGCACTGATGGATAATAATGGCTTTGGGACCGGGGTCGATCTTGGCTTTGAATTTGTCGGTCGCGTCTTTGGAGTAATGCCTGTTTATCCGACTGCCTGGTCGCGGGCCTATCTCGGTTTTATCGAACCGGTTGTATATCGGCAGAATGCCGATATTTCCCTTGTCGCCAGCGAGATGATAAGTACTGGCGTCAGAATTGCCCGGATACCGATTACAGAGTTTGAATATTACCTGTTGGAAAACAGGCAGATTGATATCGATGGTAAGGGCGATCCGGCTCTGCTGGCTGATTCGGCAACATCGGTTATTCAGGGACCGGTTTATTATAATCCGCTTGATGAGAGCAAAACTTTCACGCATGAATACGATTTTCTTCTGCCCGGTTCAGGGATACTTATCTGGCATGTTGATGAAACGGTAGCGGCGATGTCACTACCAGGATCAAATTTTACTTTATTTGAAACAAACCGGGTGCAGTATGATCCCGAGCATAGGTTTATTGAACTGATTGAGGCTGACGGTTTGGTTAATTTCGGCGGGAATTTCTACGCCGGATATGGAGACAGCGATGATATGTACCGCGCCGGCAATAACACTTCCTTTACGCCAAATACAAATCCACCATCGATTGGCTATAATGGAACCAACAGCCATATTCGGATCACCGATATATCATCTTCAAATACAACGATGACCTTTAATCTCGAATATGACCTTCAAT
Organism: Candidatus Zixiibacteriota bacterium; assembly: GCA_030667525.1. GTDB lineage: Bacteria > Zixibacteria > MSB-5A5 > GN15 > PGXB01 > JAAERC01. The sequence continues at coordinate 6,991 of DAOUVS010000088.1, forward strand.
CTGAAAATTTCCCGAGGCGGGCCGGATACCCTGCAATAGGTTTTTCTCCCATCACTGCTGATATTAACGACGACGGTACCGATGAAATTATTTTAGTCTCCGGTCGCAATCTTATCGTTATCAATGAAGATGGCGGTGGTCTGTTTGAATCGATGTCACATCCTCCATATTATGATACATCGTATAACTCGGTCGGCCAGACAGCCGACTCGGTCCCGATTTTTGCCATTACACCCCAGTTAATAACCAGTACACCTGTTTATGGTGACTTTGGTTTTATGACAGATACGGTTGTGAAATTTATCGCCGTTGGTGCTTTTAATTTATTATGTGTTTATTCATTTAACGATGAAAACAATGATGGCCGGGCCGACACGCTTTTTACGCCGATCCAATTTACCGGAGGGACGGTCGTTTCAACATTTTTTGATACAACCTTACATGTGGGGGTTCAGTATAAAAATGATGGACTGACCAGAATATTTTCGTTAGATTATTTCACCAGATTTATGCAGCTTATAAATACAATTGATGAAGAGGATCCATTTGGCTTTGCTTTGGCTGGTAATTCAATTGCTGCCTTAGCGGGAGTCGATCCCAGTTATTTCGATCTGTTTCTGGTTGACTCAAATAATGTTTTTTGTGATACCCTTGACGGATATTTTAAATATGGACCGGTAACAGTTGATCTCGATCGTGATGATACTTTGGAAGTAATCGTGGCGACCGACGACGGCATTCTGAAAATTATTTCAATTGATCCTGAAGCGGCGGTGAATCCGTTTATAAAAGAAGTCGCATACGATCTTGGCGATTCGATTTTCGCCAACCCGGTTATTGCCGATCTTGATGCCGACGGCTATGCTGATATAATCCTTTGCGGAAAAAATAAAATTTATGCTCTCAATCGTAATCTCACGTCGCTTGCTAATTTCCCGATTACGATTGACCGCCGGTTCCCCGACCTGATCGTCTTATCACCTCCGGTAGTTGCCGATATTGATAATAATGGCCGACAAGATATTATTGTGACGACCTCGAACGGAAATTGTTATGCCTTTGGTCCTGATCTGCTGTTTGGTTTTCCGCTTCCGATTGGCGGAATAGGTGTTCAGTCAGTTCTGCTAAATGGTTCGCAATATGGAGATGCCAATTTTAAAAATATAGCAGCTGAAGGATACGGATCGCCTGTGATATATAATAAAACAACCGGTGGCGGTCTTGGTTATCTTGGTGGTGATGGCTGGTTTTATTCATGGGATGTCGGGTATAATGCATCACTGGCACATTGGCCGATGTACGGCGGAAATTATTCGGGAAATAATTCCCTGTCAGTTGATGATTTGATTGACCCGGTTGTTTTTGCTGACCGTTTCTCAGATGATGATTTCTACTGCTATCCAAATCCATCTTTGGATGGCCGGACAACGGTTCGATATTTTCTCGGTGAACCGGCTGATGTGACCTTAAGTTTTTATGATATGATAGGTAATTTGGTTAGCGAACAAAATCTGACCGGGGTCGGCGGCGTTCCCAACGAATATGACTGGAACGGCTCATTTCTACCCAGCGGCGTTTATCGCTGTATTATCAAAGCAGATTTTAATGGTGACGAACATACATCTTTTATAGATATTGCTATTGTTAACTAAGGAAAGGTTGAAAAAATGAGAAAAGTAACAGCTTTAATTTTTGTGTCGGCAATGTCCCTGGCTCTTTCGTCGGGAGCAATTGAGTTGGAGAGCAGCCAATTTGAGTTGAATGTTGAATCGCTTAAAAGCGGCAGCGCCGATTATCTGGAATCGCCGGAGTTTCTGGCTCAGGAAGAAGCGCTTGATTTTGAAGAAAATGACAAAGGTATCTATGAATATAAATACCGATCACCCAAAAAAGCTTTTCTTTATTCACTTATAATACCAGGTTTGGGCCAGAGATACGCCGGTTCCAGTATTCTCAAATCGGCGGTTTTTCTTGCGACGGAAATAGGAATGTGGGCGGGCCATCTTAGCAGCCAGAGCAGAGGTGATGATAAAACAATCGAGTTTAAGGCGTTTGCCGATGGTCACTGGGCCGAAGGCGATACGACAGGAGCCGATTATACCGACCCTGATAATCCCATTTATTCTAATCTGGACGCAGATACATATCGAGGATGGATATTGGATAGTCTTGGCATTGTTGGTGACGACACAGGGTTTACCGAACATCTTCCGAGCACCAAAACTCAGCAGTATTATGAGATGATTGGAAAGTATCAACAATTTGCCGCTGGCTGGGATGATTTTGTTGGCGATAGTACAGTAACAGCGCACAGATCATCATATATGGATATGAGAAAAACAGCCAATGATTATCTTGATAATGCCAAGACTTTTATAACATTTTCAATAGTTGTTCATCTTGTTTCGGCTTTTGAGGCGGCTATCTCAGCTAATCGTCACAATAAGCAGATTGCCGATGATACCTGGTCGGTGAGTGCAGAGATGAAAAGATATTCAGCGGTTGAAAAAATTCCGGTGATAAAACTAACGCATAGATTTTAGATACTTGGGAACAACTTTGAAAAAAGATATTTACAAAATTGCGCTTTTTATTTCCCTCTGTTTCTGTTTGCCATTATTGGCTAAAGCAAAAATAGAAATCCCGCTATCGCCATTTTCCGGCCCCATCCTGCTTAGCGATGCCGGCGAATTTGACTTTGATGAATTTGGCGATGAAAACAGAAGTGAAAAGAATAAACCAAATAAAGCGAAGAAAATAAAACCGAAATACTCCAAAGCAAAAGCGGTTTTATTATCTCTGATAGTTCCCGGTGCCGGGCATTATTATGTCAAACATGAGGGACGCGGGCAGATGTTTTTTGGTGCCGAAGTGGCAGCCTGGTTCGGATATTTTGCCTTTCATTCATATGGCAGTTGGAAAGAGGATGACTATAAAAAATATGCCATCCAACATGCCGGGATAACCTCGTCGGGACATGATGACGCATTTTACCGCAATTTGCTATTCTACGACAGCCGTGAAGATTACAATAAAACCGGCAGAATTATTAATCCCGGGTCTCCCTATTATCCCACTGATCCTCAGTATGACTGGTTCTGGGATACCGGAGAAAACAAAAAAACATATCGAAGAATCAGAAATGACAGTGAGGTTGCCTACCGTAAGGCGACTTTTATGCTGGGTGTCGCTTTGGTCAACAGAATTATTGCCGGAATTGATGCCTTCCGTCTTGCCCAGAAAGAATCGAATCGTCTAAAAGATGATGACGAGTTCCTGACTAAACATAATATTGAATTTGATATTAAAGCCAACCCTTTTGCCAGCAACCCCCGGTATGGATTTGTTGTCACACACCGGTTTTAAATAAAGTGAATTTGTCTTTGCCAAAAAATTCGTTTCTATTTCTTATTACAATTCTAATACTTTTGCATGGCTGTAAACCCAATAACGATACAGTCGCCGAGATAAAAAGTAGTGTGGCGCCAGAAGGCTTGATTTTTGAACAATCTATTGAAGGTATTGTCCTTGGCAAAAAGATT
>DAOUVS010000256.1 GCA_030667525.1 Candidatus Zixiibacteriota bacterium
ACTCAATAGTAATCTACAGATTCCTCCTCACTACTACCAAAAGAGATGAGTGAGTGGTTACTTTCTATGATTAAAACTATAATCAGGATCAAATATATTATTAACTGTTTCCAGCGTCTTTTTTTTAAGTAATGAAAAACTTGATATGCTCCCCACACTGCCAAAAGAATCATAATTGGTATAATGGGCTGTCTGAAGCGAGCGCAAACAAAAAATGCAATTAAAGATGTCATATACGAAAAAATAGCAAGATATAAAATCAACATCGATCGCCAGTTTCGAAAAGATATTATAAGACCAATTAAAGCCAGCGGTACCAGCAAACCATAGGGGAAAAAAAGACCGGTATTAAACATTAATGGCCAAATAATTGGTGCGTGGTTTCTAACCTGGTACATGGTTTGATTATTTGGGATTTCATAACCATTCATAATTATTCGTATTTTTTTTATAAGCAATTCGGCATATGCCCCTGGATCGGCAATAATTTCTTCCCAGGTTCTTTTAAACCAATAATTGGAGATCTCAGATTTTTTTAGTGGACGACTCATTTGTTTTTCAGCGATGCTTATTGATTCTCTATAACCGCCTTTCCAAGAGGTATCCATGCCTGGAACAACTGCTGACCAGCCATTGGCTTGCCTGTTATTACCAATAAAGAAATTAAAGCCACCCTGCCAGGCGATAAGAACAAAATCATTTGAGACTACATAATTTCGAATTGTGACCGGAGCAATGACAGCTATGCATGTGATAGCAATGAGTGCATAATTAACTATGGCTTTTTAAAGACCTATTTTTGGTTTTAAAATGAACCATACCCAAATAAATAATAGTGGGCCAAAAAGCAATACATTGGGGCGTGCCAGAGCGGTAACACCAAGCAATATGCCGGCTATTATAAATGAGGCGGTTGTTGGTTTTTCCTGACATCTATAAAGTTGCAATACAAGCATGGTAGTCAACAAAACCATCAAAGATGTTATCAACAAAGATGCGTCGAAATATAAAAAAGTTGGATATATAATGGCGATCCCAGATGATATATATGCAATAATTTTTAATTTATTGAATATCTTCAAACCAAGAAAAAGGAGTAGAACGGGGAGCATAGAACCAATTATAATTTGAATAAACCTCATCCAATATATAGAACCACCGACAGCGTTACTAACAAATGCCAGATAATATGGATATAGCGGGGCGCGGAAATAAGGTTCATCGGGATAGCCCGCTGGAGAGTTAATTTGGTCAGCCAATTCCAGATGATACTTTTCGTCCATTACTGGTTGTTCAAAAGTAGGCATTGATTGTAATTGATTTAAATAAACAAGTCGAATACCGAATGAGACAAAGAAAATAATAAGTCCGAATAGAAATATTCGGCTTTTAATAGCTGAGGTTAATTTTGCCACATTCATATAATCAATATAAGAATTGTCCGGATATTTGAAAAGAGGATAATAATAAATATTTGGGGTATAATATTTCGCATTAGAAATGCGATTACTATTTACAGCTAAATTTTGCCAATTTACGCCATACTTTTATGTCCCAAAAACGATTGGCGGCGCCGCTGGTTGATGGTGCCACAAACAGTTTCGTAATCCCAATTGTCTCAATCTGTAAACCGTAATCTACTTTGTGACCAAGATACTCCTGCGCCGCACGTTTGCCGTTGAAACATAATATTTTTGGATTGAACTTTTCTATTCTTTCGGCTAACTCTTCCCTGCTTTTCTTTTTGAATTCGATTTGATTATCCATCCCTGACTGCATTTTCTCTAAATCAGTCAAGCCGATATTAAATTTAGGCAAATTCTCAAATTCTGATGGTAAAAGCAATTTGTCGGTTAGTCCGATTTCAGACAATGTCTTCCAGAATTTGTTACCCGGTCCGGCATAGTACTGTTTTTTTTGAGCCGAAACCGTTCCGGCCGCCGTTCCGCAAAAAACAACCTTTTGATTTTTCCGAAGCAAGTCTTCGAGTTTATCTGGTTTGTCAAGATTTTTTCTTCTTGCCGATGTTTTATTAGTTTGAATAAATTTGTACAAAAACGAATAAAACTTATCAGAGCAATCAGTCATTGGGCAGTGTCCGATTCCTTCAAACGCCTTTGTTTCCAAATTGTTTTGTTTCAAAAACTCAAGACTCTCTTTGGATAGGCTATCGGTGCCATAACAAAATACTCGCGGAATGGTTAGTTCTTTATAGATTTTGCCGATCTCGCTTTTGAATTTCCCATCAAGGCAAGTATTACGTTTGACCAATTCAATCGCATTTTCAAGCAACGCCTCCGGTCGGCAAAACGACAGCGATGCAAAATAAATCCGACCCGACCGAAGATGCCCCAGACCATCAAAAACAATCCTCTTCTTCAGCCCCAATTCGAACCAGCGGTCAAATCTCCCACCTTTATTTGCCTGCACTGCCGCCCTGGAAATGGTCTGGTCAAACTGCGTAATATCCCCTTCGATATTAACATATTTTTTGATGATACCAGCCTTGTCCGAGTGACACAATAAAGTAGTCAGATCGCCGCCCATTGAATGCCCGACCACGATGAGATTATCTAATTTCAGTTTCCTGATTAGTTTCCAGAGGCGTTTGACATGCAGGTCATAGCTGTATCGTTTTTTATCTGCGGCGCCGGAACTTCGCCCGTATCCGATAAAATCAGGAACAATAAGATTGTAATTATTAAACCGCTTATCGTTGAAGGCATCTTCAAAGCTAAGCCCCGAATCTCCCAATCCATGCACAAACAGAATTGATTTTCGATCTGGTCGCATTTCATTATAGCGATAGTACAGATATTCATCGCCGATTTTCAGATAAGATTCATTCATATAATATTATTCTGATGATGACCTGATCTGTTCGAGTTTTTCTTTTGCCCTGGTAAAATTTGGATCTATTTCCAGCGTTTTTTCAAAATAAATTTTTGCCGAATCAATATCACCTTTTCTATTGAATGTTTCCGCAAGGTAATAGACAGCACGTTCCGAAGTGGGATACTCACTTGAATAGGCTTTAAATACATTAATTGCTTCCGACCATTTCTCATCTCTGAAATAATCACCTCCAAGGTCCGTCAAATTACCCAATGGTATCCTGATTGGAAACCGATATTTTTCTTCAAGATATTTGTAATGATTCTGAAGACCTTCCAAACCTTGTAGAGTGAGATCATTATCAGGATATTTCCACCCGGTAAAAATAAACTCCAAACCATTTTGAAATGTTATAAATGGTACATGTCCGGCATTTTCCAATATTTCCATTTCCCAGCGGATTTTTTCCGGGAGATTGCTTTCCAGACTACTTACAAATTCAGGCATGGCCGACAGAACAATACTCTCAATATCATCGGTAGCATAGTTCATATAAATAGGCGGTGCAACTTTTGCACTATCATTAAATTTTTCTGAAATCTTTTCCAGAATAAATTCTGTGCACCATCCAATCGATGGGCTGGCGGCAATATACGCCGAGAATAAGTCAGACTCGGTCAAATATGTATAAACCGTGAGAAGTCCCGAGTTGGATGCGCCATACAAAATATCAAATGGCACTGTTCTGTATGTATTTTCAACCCAGGGTTTTAGTTCTTCTCCCAAAAATTTTATAAAATTATCAGCTTGTCCCGAACCGGGACGCCCTTCCAGTTCTGTCGGGAAATAATCTCTTCTGGTATTGGGCGCATCGATTCCAATGACTATCATTTGAGGAACCATTCCTCTGCCATCTAAATGCTCCATAGTCGAAACGGCCGCCATCAGCCTTGTCACAAAAGAACCATCCAAAACATACATTACGGGGTATCCAAGTTCATTGTCCTGATAACCAATAGGCAGATAAACAGAGATCGTTCGCTCTTCTGATAATATCTTTGATTCGATTTTATGAGTTTTTCCAATAGTTATATCATTACTATCTGATGTTTCCTGTGAATAAACGTTCTGGCAAACGGCCAAAACCACCAATAATAGGCTTAGTGCTGACTTTTCAATTATTCTCGTGAAATCCATAGTTCCCTCTCCCGCCAATTTCAAGTAGTTATTTAAAATCGTTATCTATTGGATATTACTATATTTTCTAACAATAGTTGCATAATAATAAAATCGCCAACCTTTTGAACAGCGAAACCAATTCCACAA
>DAOUVS010000190.1 GCA_030667525.1 Candidatus Zixiibacteriota bacterium
AGATTTGTCTAAACCATGATGCCTTATAAATTTAATTGAAGAGGAATCAGGCTTTCTGTGATAGGATTTGCGCCGAGGGTGCCTTGAATAATGTAAAATTGCTGTCTAAGCGGACTGTTAAACTATTTCTTGTAAGTTTCTTAATGCTATTTATTGAAATAGCGTTAATTCGCTGGGTTTCAACCGAATCGCGAATTTTCGCCTATGTCAATAATCTGGTCTTGCTATCATGTTTTCTCGGAATTGGAATCGGATGCTATTTATCGAATAAAAAACCGCGGCTATATATTTCAATTGCAGCATTATCGCTTCTGATTTTATTGATCAAAATGCCGTTGAAAGTGAATATCGCCGATCAAAATCTGTATTTATTCCGCGATATCCCGCTACTATTAAGTAATTTTTCCGATTCTCTGGTTTGGGGAGAAGCGGCTATTTCATCCACACTATGGGCAACTTCTATAGGCATGTTTGTCACTCTGCTGCTGTTTTTGATAATTATATTTATTTTTATTCCTATCGGGCAGATTCTTGGGAATTCTTTTAATCAACACAAAAATTCTATTGCCGCCTATTCAATAAACATTGTCGCAAGCATTCTTGGGATATGGTGCTTTGCACTTCTTTCTTTTCAATATATAGCTCCCGGTTATTGGTTGGTGATTGTTTTCTGTTTGTATTTTGCTCTTTACTTCAGCCGGGAAAGTCGATCTGTTTTTGATCTCTATTCTATATTTCTCTTTGCCGCCGTCCTGATTGCCATAACAATATCTCCGCTTGAAAAAGAAGAAACAGCCAGCACCGTATGGACTCCGTATCAGAAACTTGAAATAAAAACATTTATTGATAACCAGACTCAGATAAATCGCGGTTATATTATTGATGTCAACAATATTGGTTATATGACTCTCCTGAATTTATCCGATGAGTTTATCAACGCCAATCCTGCCTATTACAGCACCGAGTTTAGGCGATATTGCCAGTATGATATTCCATATCTTTTTGCCGAAAATGCCAGAGATGTTTTAATATTGGGAAGTGGCGGTGGCAACGATGTTGCCGGCGCCCTGCGTAATAATGTTAAAACCATCGATGCCGTCGAGATCGATCCCGGGATTTATAATTTGGGACTTAAATATCATCCGGAAAAACCATATTCCGATCCCAGGGTAAATATTTTTATCGACGATGCCCGTTCGTTTATGAAGAAGTCGGAAAAAAGTTATGACGTTATTTCTTTTGGGTTGCTTGATGCTCATACGTCATCGTCAAATTATAATAACACCCGGATTGACCATTATGTTTACACTCTGGAAAGTTTTCATGATGCAGGCCGGTTATTGAGAAAAGATGGTATCCTCACCGTTATTTTTGCCGCCCAAAGAGATTGGATTGAAAAAAGGATATATTTTTTACTTTGGGAGGCTTTTGGCACACCGCCGTTGGCATTCCGAAAAAATGATGGGGGCAATTATGGTTGGGGCGGAACCATGTATGTCACCGGCTGGAATATTGGTAATATTGACCGGGCTCTGAATGCAAACCACCAGCTTGAGAAATATGTCGAGGCCAACAGTCTGAAATACACAAAAGAGAATCATAATATCCCGGTGCGCTTGACAACCGATAACTGGCCATACTTTTATTTGGAAAAACCGATGATTCCGAATATGCATTTGTGCCTGATGGGGCTCCTGATTCTTTTATTTTTGGGAGCAGGGAAAACGATTCTTGCCGAAGGGCAGAAATTGAATCTGCACTTTTTCTTTCTTGGTGCTGCGTTTCTACTGTTGGAATTTCAGAATATAAGCAAAGCAACCCTCTTGTTCGGTTCTACCTGGCTTATCAGCGGAATAATTATCAGTGCTATTTTGATCCTGATTTTGGCCGCCAACTACTACGTTGTCAGATTTAAATTAATAAACCTGAAATCGATTTATATTCTCCTGCTCGCCACAATTTTATTAAGTTATTTGATTCCTCTCGATATATTTGATTCGCTGGGAAGTTGGCCAAAATCGATTATTGCCAGCATAGTAATGAATCTCCCGATATTTTTTGCCGGAATTATTTTTGTCTATTCGTTTCAAAAGACAAAAGAAAAAAGTGTTGCCTTCGGATCAAATATCATTGGTGCCGCTTGCGGTGGAATATTGGAGTCGTTATCATTTATAATTGGGATAAAATTGATTTTGCCGATTATAGGTCTGTTTTATGCACTATCATGGTACTATCTGTATAAGAAGTCATCAATGCAAAAACATGGGAATACCGGTCAACTGAATTTGTCAGAATAATTGTTTCAACCCGTTATAAACGTGGTTTTTACTGACAAGCAGGTGCTGGGCCGCCTTTATATTTGAAATAGATAAAATATATTATATCAAAAATGCTGATAGTATTATCGCCGTCAATGTCTCCGCAGAGATACTCCTGATGCTGCCAAGCAATTATAGCCTCTTGTTGAGAATATCCAATACAATAAAAAATCTGATCCGCCATTCATATATTTTTGGTTCGGACATCCTGTTCTATTTATATTCATAATCAGGTGGTCCAGCGTTCTATATTATATAAACTTCAAACAAACCAAATTATGTTTATTCTTTAATATAATAGTTTCGCAAGAATACGATTTCTTTCAATCTAATTTAATGTAAATTTTGTTATGGTCTGCCCGCATGTAGCCTAACGTACTGCCTGTTAGGGAATTGGGGTGAAACGTAGTAAGTTTCTGACCGTCTTTCGGAGCAAAAAAAATCTACTTTTTGCTTATGATTCAAATTTTTTAACAATAACAAATCAAAACAGAGGGCCCCGCCCAATTTTCACTTTAGATACTTGAATAATAGCCGAAATCAATAAAAACAGAATAATTTTCAAAATAGGCCGCGAGGTGTTCAAATGAAAGAAATGAGAAGAAATATTATTATAATAACCGGATGTTTGATTCTGATTCTCTGCATGTCGGTTTCGGCAATCAATGCTCAGATTCCACAAACTATGCCGCCATTTGAAACCAATGATAGGGAATTGCCGCCTCGAACCGGCTTTAGACCGCCAAATATAGATTTATCGCATTTGAATGGATATGTGACTGCAAATAAAATATCGGTTACCAATGCCGTTGCCGAATTTGATTGGCGCGATTCCGGGGTTGTCACGGCGGTAAGAAATCAGGGTAGCTGCGGTTCCTGCTATGCTTTTGCATCGTTGGCGAATATTGAATCGAAAATGCTATTTGACAACGAAGGTACATTCGATTTTTCTGAAAACAATGCCAAGGAATGTAATTATTACGAAACCAGTTGCGGCGGCGGGAGTTTTCAGCTTCTCGCTAATCTGTATTCAAAAGATGGCGTTATTCTCGAGTCGTGCGATCCGTATTCGACCAGCGATGTCGCCTGTAATAAATCTTGCCCAACAATAAAGACTTTGCTTGATTGGAGAATTATTTCGACCAATGCTGTGCCCTCGGCAAACAGTCTCAAAGATTATATTCAAACCTATGGGCCTGTTTACACCTCATATTATGCCGGCGATGCCAGCGATGTGTCGTGGCAAAACGAAATGAATAATTATGATGGTTCATATACGATGTATTATACCGGAAGCTATGCCACCAACCATGCCGTTCTGATAGTCGGATGGGATGATAATCTGGTTCACTCTGGCGGTACCGGAGCCTGGATTGTTAAAAATAGCTGGGGGACAGGATGGGGCGGAACTTGTGGGTATGGTAGCGAAGGCGGGTATTTTACAATCGCCTATAACTCGGCCAATATCGGCCAATATTCTTCTTTTGTGGGTGATTGGCAGGATTATGATGATGCCGGATTTTTTATGCATCATGATGATGGCGGCTTTACAAATTATTGGGGCTATGGAACGCCGACCGGTTGGGGAATGTGCAAATTCGTCGCTCCCGACGATATTAATTTAACCCGCATAGAATTCTGGACCACCGACGTCACTACCGATATTGATATTTATATATATAACGATTTTTCCGGAGGAACTTTAAGTGGTTTGCTTGGCAGCAAGTTAAATTCAAATTTCTCTGAAGCGGGGTACCATTCGGTGGCTCTGGATGTGCCGATTCTACTTTCTAATGGCGATGATTTTTATGTCGCCGTAAAGTTTAGCAATTCAAGTTTTATTTATCCGATTGCGGCCGATAACCAGACTCCAACCGTAACCAACGCCACATATATTAGCAGTAATGGTACCAGTTGGTATGATTTGGGGACCAATGGAACCCCCAGCGATGTTGGTATTCGTGCCCGGGCCACGCTGACTTTGGCCCAGTCGATTGATGATGAAGAATTAATGAGACCGAACAATTTTCTTTTATCACAAAATTACACGAATCCATTTAATAGCGCGACAACAATTGAATATTCAATACCGATTAGTTCCCGGGTAAAAATCGATATCTATAATCTTCTTGGCCAAAAAGTCAAAACCGTTATCGATGAAATGCAACCGGCCGGTAGCTATACAACGGTTTGGGATGGCACTGACCTAAATGGTCGGCCAATATCATCCGGTGTCTATTATTACCGGATATCGACCGACGATTTGGCTGAAACGAAAAAGTTAGTTTTGCTGAAATAGCACTTAAAATTCACAAAAAAATAATATTGGGTGGCTTAGTATATTAGGCCGCCCATTTTTTTTGATCAAATATTTCTCTTAATCTTATTTTGATTTAAAAATAGTCAGAAACAGGTTGGAAATTCGGGAATATTATATATTTTACCCTGCCTATATATTTTATCTGGCTGAGATGAACATAATGGATAAGATGAAAAAAATAGCAAATTTAGAGTTAAAAGCACCGGCAAAAATTAATCTATTTTTAAAAATTCTCAATAAAAGAGACGACGGATATCATAATATTTTCTCCTGGTTTCAGGCCGTAAGTTTATATGATCGTATAGTTTACGACAAGACAGAAGATCCCGGTTTCAATCTTCAACACGATGGGCCATTATCATTACCAACCGATGAAAAAAATCTGATAATTAAAACTGCCCGGCTGATGTTTAATACTTATGATCTCGAGGGTGGATTAAATATAAATCTCAAAAAAAATATTCCGATCTCTGCCGGTCTTGGAGGCGGGTCATCTGACTCTGCTACTACGATATACGCCATCGATAGGCTATATGGATTATCTCTTTCGAATGAAAAAAAACAGGAAATTGGACAAAAAATCGGTTCCGATGTTCCATTTTTCTTTTCATCGGGACAGGCTGAAATAACCGGTCGGGGAGAAATAATAAAAAATATTAGCATTCCATTAGATTATTCATTAATTTTGATTAAACCAAAGTTGAGTATCTCAACTGCTGACAGCTATTCCGGGCTAAAAATGGACTTGACAATTTCGACAGAGAGTATTAAGTTATTTCCCTATAAAGATTTCAGAGAGATGATTAGCAATCTTTCGGAAATTGAAAATGATTTTGAACAAGGGCATTTGAAATCTTTTCCAATTTTAGAAGAGGTGAAACTTGCTCTTAGAAACGCTGGGGCCGATTTTGTGCGAATGAGTGGTTCCGGTCCGACAATATATGGCTTGTTTAGAAATATGCCTGAGGGGGATGGTTTGAAAAAAATCATCCGGAATGATTGGCAATACTTTGTATTACGGCCGATTATTCTGCCCGCTTGGGAACGATGATTGTCTAATTATTGGCGGGAGGAAGTACCGTGGAAATTACCGAAGTAAGGATTATCCTTCGGGATGAAGACAAGTTGAAGGGGTTTGCTAATGTTACCTTCGACAACGCCTTCGTGGTGCGTGGCATGAAGATAATATCCGGTAACAATGGATACTTTATTTCTATGCCATCGAGAAAAAGACCGGATGGTACACATCAGGATGTTGCCCACCCGGTAAACAATGAAGCCAGACACCTAATTGAAGAAAAAATTCTGGCTGCATATGAGGAAGAGCTAAAGAAAAGAAGCAACGAATAAGTTTAGTCTTGGGGTGTCGTCAAGTGGTAAGACACAAGCCTTTGGAGCTTGCATTCGCAGG
>DAOUVS010000206.1 GCA_030667525.1 Candidatus Zixiibacteriota bacterium
AAAACTACCCAGACAACCAGAGCGGTCAGAAAGGAGACCGAAGATTTTTTGGTTAAAGATGAGATAAAAACGCCCAAAATAATAAAACAGGTAAACATTAACAGCGATAAAGATAGGAAAAGGCCGATCCGAAACCAGTGATCGATTGTTAATGGGATATTATAAAACAGTATTAATAATAGTCCCAATAAAATTGGAATAGAAATCGGGATCACCAGACCGAGCCATGATCCCAACGCCTTGGCTATAATATATTGTGCCCGCGAGACCGAATTTGAGAATACTAATTTTAATGTCCCATCTTCCCTTTCACCGTTGATAGCATTAAATGTAAAAAGAATCGCAAACAGGGTCAGCACAAACTGCACAATAAAGGCAAAATCAATAAAACGAAAGATAGCATAAATCGGATCGTCCGAGTAGGCGCTGTTTTTAAGTTTGGCGCTTCTTTCGCCGGAAACAGATGACCAACGTCCGATATCATAATCCAACCCTGAGACAAAAATCTGCATGGGGTCAGGCGCGCGATATACTTTGGTATTCATCCGTCCCCATGAAGTGCTTTGCCGAAGTTCCTGATCGACCAGTTCCGAATTTGCCTCATACCGGTTTACCATTGTTTTATATTCAGAGATTCCGGTGAATATCGAAATTATTATCAGAACAGAACAAACGGCGAAGGTTCCGACAAACTTCGGACTGAGAATAATTGCTCTCAGCTCCTTTTGAACTAATGTATTAAACATACCGTTTCTCCAATAATAATTTTATCTGACATCATATTTCCCAAAGGCGACAAATGCCCCGGCAAAAAATATCAAATTAAAGAACAGCAATAATCCCATATCTACTACCGCCGCCTGAACCGATTCAGTTGGTGTGACATCGGTATATTTGAATTCGGGCAGCTCTTTCGTATCAACCCCCTTTGGTATTTCTTTTTTGGCATCTTCATTCTCTTTATCTTCTGCTGCTGTACAAGCTGTGGATTGTCGAATCCTGAGCCCGCCACCGGTATTTGAACCGGTTTTTTCTTTCAGAAAACTTCCATACTGTTCCTGATAACTTTTGGCTTCATCCTGAAATCTGTTTTTCAGACCGATAGAAGTTCCGGCCAGGTATGAAGTTGCCAAAGTTAACGAAGTCGCGGGGGAAATTCGGGCCAAGGCAAAAGCCAACCTCTCCTGAGTTTTTTGACCATTACCTCGCTCTTCATATAGCCGCGATGAAAAACTCTGCATCTTTGAATCACGGACATTGCTAAGTGAGTCCATATGTGCATTGAGCTGATTGGATAAAGCATCGATATCATCGTTGGCCCCGGCAAATTTAAAATTCTCCATTCCTTCACTGACTTCATCCAGCAATTGCGCCCGTAAACCCGATTGTTGGAAGGCGATTTCATCGACCGAGAGAACATCCACCGAACGTGCTGCCATCAAAACAGAAACTCGGGGGACAATATGAATACAGAACACCCAGATAACCAATAGAACCAGAAATGAATTTGCCGATCGATTAGTCAGCGACGAAACAAACACCGAAAGCGTTAAAAAGACACCGGCATAAAGTAAACCGGCCATAATAATCAGTAATAATCTGATCCAATCATTGCCCGATAATGAAATGCCCATCATTGGCATCATCAAAGTTCCCACCGCTATCGCCACCAGAACAGAAATAGATAGAGCGGCAAAAGTCCCTATTAGCTTTCCAAGAATATAGGTTTGGCGCGGAAGCGCATTCGCAAATGCAAGCCGAAGCGTCCCCCGCTCTTTTTCGCCACTGATAGCATCATAACCGAGAAGAATCGCAAACAATGAAAGCAAAACCTTAAATATAAATTCCAAATCCAAAAACCTAAAAATTGCAAATATCGGATCTTCATTGTAACGGCTATCCTCAATTGGAATACTGCCGCGTCCCTCAACAACGGCTGTCCGACCAATATCATTGGACACACCGGAAACCAGCGAAGCGAGTGGTGTTGGAGCCAAAAATATTCGGTTACTTTCCAGTTCATTCCAATCGGTCATACCTTCCATCGACCTGATATTTTCGGCTCGTGATGCTTCATAATATGCTTGATTCAGATTAAATCGAGTCGTCCCAACATAAAAGGCGACTATTATTAGAAAAGCGCAGGCGCCAAAAGTAATAATAAACTTGGTCGAGCTGATTAGATCTCTGATTTCCTTCTCGATAATAACCTTAAGCATTGGCCGCTCCAATTACTTCAGAAACAAAAACACCGCCAGCCATATACTGCATATATATTTGCTCGAGATTTTTGCCCGAAATCTCCTCAGCCGTCTGTTGCATGATTATCTGCCCGCTATCCATAATTGCAACCACATCGGCAATCTCTTTGGCTCGGAAAATATCATGCGTTGACATCAGAATTGCTTTATTCTCAGTACGAAGTGATTTAATCAATTCAATAAAATCTCGTCCGGCTTTGGGATCAAGACCGGAGGTCGGCTCATCCAATAGGATTACCGGGGCATCTTTTAAAATGGCAATCGCGATTCCGCATTTTTGACGCATCCCTTTAGAGAAACCGCTCAACCGTTTATTATGCACATCAGCCGAAAGCCCGACCCGAAGCAGCACATCCCGATAATCGCCTTTTGTATAATCTTTTTTGCCGCCAAGTTTGGCAAAAAAATCAAGATTCTGAATAGCGGTAAAATTAGAATAAAGCTGCACATTTTCAGAAACGAAAGCGATCTGTTTTTTGGCCTCAAGCGGTTCTTTATGGCAGACAATTCCGTTTATTATGGCCTCGCCCTCGGTTGGTTCGAGAAAACCAAGGAAAAGATTTATGGTTGTCGTTTTTCCAGCACCATTTCCACCAAGCAGCGCAAACAGCTCTCCCGGTGCTATCGAAAACGAGACATGATCCAGTGCCAAAACTCCATCTTCATACCGTTTGGTCAGATTAACTGCCTCTAATGCCGGTTTAATATTTCCTAAATGATTATTGTTCATATCAATTTCTCCTGCAATAGGTCATTACTTTCTTGACAAGCGGACACCATAGACAATCACACCGCCGACAATGCTAAGGATAAAAAGCACTATTAACACTGTCCCCCAGATATTGGTTTCGGGACGAATCTCTACGGTCGCTATTTTGTCACTGCCGTTTATTAAGATTCCATTGGACAAACCGGAACTTTGAATCCGAACCTCGTATTTTCCAACCGAAATATCATCCGGCGGTTTGAATTTCAGATTTACTCGCGCCTCTTCCCCAATTTCCAATGAATTGATATTAGATGGTGTTATCTCTTTGGTCCAGTTCAGAGGAATATCGGCTTGAATTTCTATCTGATCCAACCGGCGGCTACCTTCGTTTATCAGATCAATATTGATATCAACCGTTTCATCGGCCAAAATCGAATGATAAAGTTGGGGTGCCCGGGCAAGAAGTTCACCTTTGCCTTTTGGAAGCAGTTCCAACCTGACATACCCGACATCAAGCTGTTTTAATTCCTCCTCGGTCCATTCCTTTGTCCCGGCATCTGCAAACATATCGGTTTTATCATTTGGTATTGCCAGAACATAGAACGGAATCGGCTCATCCATTATAACTTCGTCGGTGGAACGATCCGGCAAAGCGATCTGCAAAATAGCCTGTTTGGTACGGCTGCTCTCGGTGAATTTAACCTGCCGCAGGCGAACCTGTCCCGAGGCATCATTAAAATGGCGGCTAATCTGCCGGGGAAGATTGACAACTTCCAGCGAATAGGTATTACTGGTTCCGCTGAAAAGTTCCAGAGTCAGATCGTAATTGGCCTTTTTGCCAAGTCCGACCTCCTGCGAAAACTGCTCGGACTGGACCGCCACCTGATTAACAGTTGCGTCTTTCTGCAAAAATATTTTCATGCTTCGCTGATTGCCATTGCCATATATAAGAAACACCG
This sequence comes from Candidatus Zixiibacteriota bacterium, assembly GCA_030667525.1. Lineage (GTDB taxonomy): Bacteria > Zixibacteria > MSB-5A5 > GN15 > PGXB01 > JAAERC01. The sequence continues at coordinate 3,930 of DAOUVS010000206.1, forward strand.
TCACCACATCAACATCGAGAAGTAGCGCAAAATCAATTTTTTGAGGCTGGCCATATTGCAATTCAGTAATTTTTGCCTCATACGGCTGACTGATGATTGCATTCTCCTCGTTCAAAAGAGAAACATAGACATTATTGATAACATCCGGCTGCAACGAGCGGAACAGAGCATCATCTATATTAAGAAGCTTTCTGAATTCGGCTGTTCCGCCTGACGTATTGGCCACCGTCAAACTGACCCGTTTGGAACCGTCCTGACCATGATATTTTACTGCCGAGGTAACCGAGATATATTGCTTTTCAAACAGAACCGCCAAAAGCGATTGCTGATAATTAACTTCGGCGTCAGAAAAAATAGACTTTGCCCGATCAAGTTCAACCCGGGTGATCAAGTCTTTTTCAAAAAGAGTCTGCTGGCGTTCATATTCGGTCCGGTTTATCTCAAACGCTTCTTTGGCCCGTTTCAAGCCAAGCAGCCGATATTGATCATCACGTTGATTAAACGGGTTATAATTCTGAGCAGTAACCGACGAAACCGCAAGTATCATCAGGTAAAATATTATTATATAAATAAATTTATTCCGCACAATTATTGTCCCTGCTTTTTCATAACCTTAAATGGCTTGGAGCCGGGTTCAGATTTTGGTTTTTCAAACGTCAGGAGAATTTCTTTTTCTTTCCGTAACATTGTTAATTCAACTTTTTCGCCAACTTTTATTTGACTATAAATCTGAGTTAGTTCTTCAGTGGAATTGATTTTAGATGAATTAATTTTAATCAATTGATCTTCACTTTCGGGTTGAGTGCCGGTAAAAACCGAAGACATCTCTGTGATAACATCAACGACTGAAATTTTCCCATCTTTTTCATCCAGAACGAGACCGGCGTCAATTAAGTCGGTTATGATACTTCCGTTTTCCCCATCACCTGGGCCATCAATAGTTCTAATCATCATCTTGCCAGGTGCATCTTTTGGATCCATTTTGGCAAACTTTACCATCATTATGCCTTTATCCCGACGAATCCCAAATTTCACCTCATCACCGATTTCCATCGCCTCATAAGCCTCTTGGATTGATGATACCTTTTTCATACTTTTGCCATTAAACATTTTGATAATATCGCCAACTTGAATATCCAGCGTCTTATATTCATCCGGTCGATTATCTACAGGAAGAACCATTTCCAATTTCGGACCATCATCCGATTCGACAATAATCCCGCCAACTTCCGGCAGCATAAATATGTCACCATCCTCGGCTTCAAAAGTCATCGTTTTCATCACCTGTGCTTGGGTAGAAACCCAGAACATCAATAAAGCGGTTAAGATTATACCTCTTTTGATCAGTCCTTTGGTTTGCCAGAGTTTGCTCATTTCACTTTCCTCCAATTTTGTTTGAATAGCTTTTGTTTCTGTTTTGTTATACATGATAAATAACTAACAGGTTGCGTTTCACATAGTTAACTTATGTTACCAATTGTTAAGAGATGTTAATTGGGGTGTATTTTTAAATATTTTTGCGTATAATAGAATCAGAGCTATGACACTATCGAAAAAAATAGTCGGAATTATTGTCGCGCTGATTGTTATATCAATGAT
>DAOUVS010000358.1 GCA_030667525.1 Candidatus Zixiibacteriota bacterium
CCATCTTATGAAAAGATAACCGAGGAATATATCAAAATCAGGGATATAAACCGCGAATCGTCGCGTGAGAGCCTCAAAGAATGGAACGTTCCTGATAAGATCGCCGAGCTGTTTGATGCTGTTGGGATAAAGAATAATGACAGAATAGTCTCTGAGTTTTTTAAATTTTACTACAATGTTATTTCAAGTCAGTTGACGATATTCGATGACACTGATTCTGTCTTAGGCAAATTAAAAGAGGCTGGCCTCAAAATTGGGCTGATTTCGAATACAATCTTCCCGGATAAGAATCATATTGGCGATCTTAAGAAATTCGGTATAGACAAATATTTCGATTTTAAAATATTTTCATCATCTTTCGGATACCGCAAGCCGCATAAATCTATATATGAAGAAGCGGCCAGATTATCAGGTTTTGCCCCTGAGCAATCGATATTTGTCGGCGACAGATACGAAGAAGATTATCTTGGTCCGCGCAAAAACGGCATTTTCTCGGTATTAAAATTTCGCGAGGGACGTCAATATCCGGAACCTTTTCCCGATGATATAGTTAAGATTAATTCTCTGAACGAATTACTAACTTTTTGTGTTAAATAAGTTTGACGAATTAGTCATAATTTATATATTAGCTTTTTGCTGATATGATTAAATTTTGATTTTTCGCGAATTTAATGAGGTTTTGATATGGCGCTAAAATTTTATAATACGATGACTCGAACCAAAGAAGAGATTGTTCCTCTTGAGGAAAATCATATCCGGATGTACACCTGCGGTCCGACGATTTATAATCACGTCCATATCGGCAATCTTCGCACTTTTATGTTTGAGGATATCTTGCGGCGTTTTCTTTTGTTCAAAGGGTTCAAAGTCACGCAGGTGATGAATCTGACCGACATCGATGACAAAACAATCAAAGCCAGCGTCGAGCAGAAAATCCCGTTGAAAGAGGTTACCAAGAAATACGAGAAAGCCTTTTTCGAGGATTTGGATACACTCGGAATTGACCGTGCTGAGTTTTATCCGGCGGCGACCGATCATATTGACGAAATGGTTGCGCTGATTAAAAAGCTGGTCAAAAATGGTCTGGCATATGAAGTCGACGGTAACTATTACTTTTCGATTCAGAAATTCCCGAAATACGGCCAATTGGCGCATCTTGATCTTTCCACTCTGAAAGTTGGCGCACGAATCGCAACCGATGAATACGAAAAAGAATCGGTCTCAGATTTTGCTTTATGGAAAGCGTGGGATGAAAACGACGGCGATGTCTATTGGGAAACCGATATCGGCAAAGGACGTCCCGGATGGCATATTGAATGTTCGGCGATGTCGATGAAATACCTCGGCGAGACTTTTGATATTCATACCGGCGGGGTTGACAATATTTTCCCGCATCATGAAAACGAGATCGCCCAGTCCGAAGGTGCACTTGGCAAACCGTTTGTCAAACACTGGATGCATGCTGGCTATCTGATTGTTGACGGCAAAAAGATGTCCAAATCGCTCAACAATTTTTATACTCTCCGAGATCTGCTCGAAAAAGGTTATCCGCCGGTGGTGGTCAGATATATGTTATTGGGTTCGCATTATCGCCAGCAGTTTAATTTTACTCTTGATTCGCTGGAAGCGGCCCGTCACACCCTTGATAGATATACCGATTTTTATGA
>DAOUVS010000282.1 GCA_030667525.1 Candidatus Zixiibacteriota bacterium
CTGTTAATTACCGTAAAGGTATGACGCTGGCTGTAATTACGGAAATTTACCGAATAGCCCGCATAGAAACCATGATACCATTTTTTAAGGCTCTTCCCCTCGCTGTCTTTCGGCGGCGTTCCGAAAATTGACCGCGATGGAAATGAAAGCGACAACGATGGCAAAAGATCGGTTCGCGTTTCTTTATCAATCTCATCGGTATGTTTAAACTGACCGCTCAATGACACATTGCCAAACCTCTTGGAAAATGACAACTGACTGTTCAGGCTTCTATTGAGACGATCGTCCTGATCGTTAGAATAATCGGTGTAATAACTTTTGTCGGAAATAAAATGACCATTAGCTCGGATACTAAAAGTTGGTGAAACGGTTTGCGAATGATTAAACTTGAGACTCCATCGTTTTCTTTTAAACTGATTATAGCCGTTGAAATACGACTCATTATTAATTGTACCTGAAATACTTCCAGAAAACTTATACCGCAAATTATACTTAAGAGCGGCATTATAGCTTATCCCATAACTTTCGTTATAATCAAACGAAGCAAGCGCATCCCAATATTCCGAGGCGGCCCAATAGTATCCAACATTCCTTATAAATCGTCCGCCCCGATTAAAATTACCAAACTTGAATGGCAGGATTCCCGAACGCCTGCCCTTTTTTAGCGGGAAGATATAATAAGGCAATGGAATCGGAGGAAAAGGTATCTTTCCTATAAATAGTACAATTGGACGCGCCATTGCCCTGTCATCTTTTACAATCTTCATCTTATACGACCAAAAATGGAAATGCGGAGGATCTTGATCGCAAGATGTATAGATCGCGTTTTTCACATAAAAAACATCTTCTTCCTCACGAAATAGTTCCTTCCCTCTATAATATGCATCCTGAAATTCCGAACGGGAATGCCAGATCATCCCCTTTTCAGTATCCATTGAATATTCAAGATAGGAACCAAGTAATTCCTCCGTTCCATCTTTTAGTAAAACCGGGATATAAATTTCTGTACTATCGTTAAATAATGTTGTGTCATCATAGGCAGTAACAACCTGATTGGCCGTATTATAGTTAATTGTTGCGGCAGTTAGAGATACTTTGGCATCATTTACCGACGCATTACTAATCATGCTGATGGTCGAATCTTCAGGCAAATAGAAGATAGAATCGGAGGCGTATAATACCGTGTCCTCTAAATAATACTGGCCGGAATCGCTATACTTATACTCACCCATCAGATACTTGCCTTCAGCGCCACCAATAACCTCAATTGAGTTTAGCTCTTCATTTTTAAGAAACATCCTGATGCTGTCGCCGGAAATATGATTCTCTTCAATATCGGAACTATCCAAAGTGGCAGGGTTATAGTACGAATAGGCCTGCCCGGCCGCCTTGATATTATCAAGGATTCCATATTCAAAATTAAATTCAATCTCTTTTGCCTTAAGGTCTGATAAATCAAATTGAGTTGAATCCTCTTTGGATATCTCCTGAAAATGCCCTTCGGCGTTACCCTGGGCGAAGAGCCTGTTTAACTCCTTCTCATCTGAGAAAAATATAAGAGTATCACCTATTATTTCCGATTCCCGCCTTTTGGCAACCGCTGATCCAAGCAAAAGTAATATATTCTTATCTGAATACATGATCGCCCGCTCGGATTCGGCCTCGGTATCCATCTGTTTAATTATCACATTGCCATCGGCATAACCGATCTCACTGACAGATTCAAAGGCGATAAAATCGGCATTGATATTCACCAGACGACTTGTATCAGGATAATTCAAAGTTAGCATCGGTCGCCCGCGCATCCTAAACAGGCTGGAGTCACGGCTAAAATAGGCATTGGGACCAACCGCCTTGATCGAGTCTTTTTCGGAGATAATAAAAACCTCATCGCCGGTGGCGAAAGAAAGCTTACTGATAATATTATAATCTACCTTATCGGCTGTCAATTTATAAAGAGAATCCTGAATTAAAACGTTGCCTTTTAAAACTATCGACTCTCCCTTTATCCAAATTGCCGAGTCCGCGAATAGTTTGCCATCAGCATGAGAAAATCGGGTTGCACCTGTGATATAAATTGTATCTTTTTCAAGGCCGCGTACGATCTCAAAAAAATCAGAATACTCCAGATTGATTGGAAGCTCATCGGCACCAATACAAATGGAGATCAGTAGCGACCATACAACAAAAGATATTTTAAATAATTTTCTCAAAACTATTCTCGGTCAAATTCCTTTTTAATCAATTCGGTAAATTTCTCCAATTTAGAATCAATATCTCCCGCCGGAATTCCACCAACCTGGGCAATAGCCGGGTTTCCACCACCTCGTCCGCCAAAGTTCTCAATAAAAAGCTTGGTTAAAGACGAGGCATCCTTATCTATTCCATCGGTAGTAGAAATAATCAGTTTATCATCGACAAAAAACAAAACAATCGATTTAAACTCTTTTGTTATACTCAGAGCCATATCTTTTAAATTTTTAAAATCATAATCAGCATAAATTTTGGAAATTATTTTTACTCCGGCAATCTCAATGGCATCTTCTTTGAGTTTTTGTAACTGATAAGGAAAAATCTCCTTTTGAAGACGGCCGATCTCCTCTTTTAGATTATCATTATAATCGGCAAGTTTGCTCCCCGAATTTTCAAGATTACTATAATGACAGGTGAACCGGTTGGACAAACTCTCGATAACCTTGTTTTTTAGATAATAATCTCTGGTCGCCTCTAACCCGCATAAGAAGGTTATTCTTGTATTATTGCGAATTTTCTCCAGACCGATAATTTTTAGCAGACCGATCTCACCTGTAAAAGCACAATGTGTCCCGCCACAAGCAGTCAGTTCAAAATCGCCAATGCCGACCAACCTGAATTTCCCGTGACGATCCGGAATCCGACGCACGCCCAACTCGGCAAGTTTTTCGTGTTCACTATATGATATTTTCACCGGAAGATTCTGCATGATGATCTCGTTGGTTTTTTCTTCGGCATCTCTTAGATTCTCTTCGGTAAGTTTTAGAGTCGACAATTCAATTGTTGATTCAGTTTCACCAAGATGAGCACCAACGGTATCAGCCGAGGCGACTCTTAATAATGCCTGCGACAGGATATGTTGCGCCGTATGTTTCCTCATATTGGATATTCTGCGTTTTTTATCAACCTCGCCGCTAACTTTTTGGCCTATTTCTGCGTCCCATTGTTCGCAGTGATGAACAACTTGATCATTGTCGCCAACATAAACGCCGATTACTTTTTTATTATCAAGTGTACCGCAATCAAAATTTTGCCCACCCGATTCTGGATAAA
>DAOUVS010000071.1 GCA_030667525.1 Candidatus Zixiibacteriota bacterium
CCAAGAGCATTGGCCATAAAGATAGTATCTTCTTTCTTAAAACCGGGCTGTTGCCAGGCCTTCAATCCGTATTTCAGCTTTTGATGCCCCGGCAATGGATTATTTTCGGCAAAGCTATAAAGCATTGCATACTCTCCAAAAAGACTGCCTGTTTGTCCTATTTCAATAACCTCGGAAAATCTTCCGGCTGATAATGTCTTTGAATTATTAACAGCGGCAAATGAAATAGTAATACAAAGAGACAAAAATATTGCCGGTATCAATTGAATCGGCAAAACTCTCGCTCCCCTGGAAAAGTAGGCAATCAATGCTCCCGGTATCAGGAGAAAAACCGGGAGTGAAAACAGATCCCAATCTCTCGGCCCGCCCAAATGCGGAATAAATAGTAAAATAAATAGCACTGATGGAACAATAATCCAGATGGAAAGTAGAATTCTTTTATAGCTATTATCATTCTGACCACCTGATGATACCGGGTAAAAGGTAAAAAGTATTAGGGCAACAAGCCCTGAAAGCAATGTCCAATTAATGACATTTGACAGATGACCAAAACTAAAAAGGCCTAATTCTTTTCCCGTATTCGGAAATATCGGAATAAGATATCGCTCGGCAAAAGAGAATCCCTGAAAACGTAACAGATATAATAAAATTATACATAACAAAGCCGCACCAATCAGATATATTGATATTTTTTTTGCCTGCATCGATGATTTAACATGGGAGGCTATAAGAACTATAAGTAAAACCCCAAAACAGATTAGATAGACAACTGAGTGGATAAGCCCAGCTATAAGAAATAGAAAAATAAAAGCAGTTTTGCCTGTCTTGTTGTCAATGGCCTTCAGGGCCAAAAGAATTAAATAGGGAATTAAGGCAGCTACAATAGAGTAACTTTCAACATATCCGAAAAATAAAACGGTTAAACCTGATGACATAAAGGCCAATAAAATAGTCAGTGATTGGCTTGGATTCAGATATCTGGCCAAATTATAGGCACCAATAAAAAAGGCAATTCCGCTAAAGACACTAATATAGTGATAACTAAAAGCGGCTGACATACCAAATGGTTCAAGGAAAAATCTATATAACATTGAATGAATAAAAAAATCGCCCATTTCAACCGGAATCCAGAATTCACCCTTTGAAATCAGGTTTATACGAAGTATGCCATCGCCAAGAAAGAACACCTTTTGCCGAAAAATAAACCAGAGAACCAAAAGAATTATAGAAAATAATACCAGAAAGATAATTCTTCTGCCCCGATTTTGAAACAATTGATCTGACCAAATATCAAGTCGTCGGATCAACCATTTGGAAACAGACGGTATTAACAGTGAAGTTGGAATAATTATTGTCAGCCAAACCCACCAAGTCGGTAGAAATTTAGAGAAGTTAATGCCCCAGAGCTGGTCGATACCTAACAATAACGCGGCAGCATGCAGACCAATAAGAAAATAAAGGGGGGAATATGTAATCAGAGATTTTTTTTTGAAATTCACTGCCTATCCTGTCATATTGATATATTACTAAGGTAGCCATTCAATACTATTCTGGCAATAAATTTCTTATAAGTTGTAAAAAACCAATTTTCTGCAAAATACTATTAATATCCGGAACATAAACTTCGCTTTTCCATACAATAATTACTGGTTTGACAGGATGATTTGAAAACAATATATTACTTGTCACATGAAAGTAAATAAACCACATAGAAAGGGTAACCATGAAGTCTCTACTCTCTATCACAATGATGTTTCTGCTTATGTTTTCGGCCGCTTATGCTGCTGACGAGATAAAGACAGATAAAAAAACAGACAAAAAAGTGGATAAAATGGAAAAATACAGTAAACGCCAGGCCGACAATCCGGAAATAGCGATTGAAACCGATTTCGGTGTCATGAAACTCGAACTGTTTCATGATCTTGCCCCGGGACACGCCGACAGTATGCTGGCCCGCGCCAAAGACGGCTTTTATAGTGGGTTGATTTTTCATCGCATTATCGATGGTTTTATGATTCAGGGCGGTGATCCCCAGGGGACCGGAATGGGTGGTGCTCCTTATAATCTGAAAGCTGAATTTTCCGATGTTCCGCATATTGATGGGACCTTATCGATGGCCCGCTCACAAGACCCGAATTCGGCCTCTTCGCAGTTTTTCATCTGTTTGGGCAAACAGGCCTTTCTTGATGGTAAATATACGGTCTTTGGACAAGTTATGGAAGGAATGGATGTCCTTCATAAGATATGAAAAGTGCCGTGTGGCGGACCTCAGAAAAGCAAACCAAATGAGGATGTTTTTATCAGGAAAATGACCGTTCTCAAAGATCTCCCAGCCAAAAAAGCTGATAAATAAGAAGAAATATATATAAACGGGAACTCTCAATGAGGGTTTCCGTTTATTAAATTGATGATTAAACGGCTGAGCATATTGGGTTCAACCGGTTCAATCGGTGTTTCGGCGCTTGATATTGTCGCAAAAAACCAGGATCGAATTGAACTGTTTGGGCTTTCGGCATTTTCCAATGTCGAACTGCTTCAAAAGCAGGTAGAACAGTACCATCCAAAATTTGTGACTGTCTGCAATAAGACCGCCTATGATAAATTCAAAAACAGCTTCCATTCCGACAGAACCAAACTGCTTGAATATGAAACCGGAATAAAATATCTAACTTCTGACCCCGAAGTTGATATTGTCTTAAATGCTATTGTCGGTGCGGCCGGATTGGAAGCCTCTATCGAGACGGTAAAAGCAGGCAAAAGACTTGCTTTGGCTAACAAAGAATCAATGGTTATCTGGGGCGAGCTGATAAACAGCTTTGCCAAAAAATATGAGGCTGAAATAATTCCGGTTGATTCGGAACATTCGGCTATCTGGCAAGCGCTTGTTGCCGGGGGAAAAAAAGAAGTGCGAAAAATTCTTCTAACCGGGTCCGGCGGACCATTTCGAGAATTACCAATAGAAAAATTTAAATCGATTACAAAGGAGCAGGCGCTCAACCATCCGACCTGGAATATGGGACCCAAAATCACAATAGATTCTGCCACGATGATGAATAAGGGATTGGAAATTATCGAAGCAGTGCGGCTTTTTGATATTCCGGCGGACAAAATAGAGGTGGTGATCCACCCCGAATCGATTATTCATTCGATGGTCGAGTATATTGATTCATCGATTATCGCGCAGATGTCAAATCCTGACATGCGGTTGCCGATTTCGTATGCGCTCTATTATCCAGAACGGGTTTTCTCTGACAGTGCCAAAATAAATCTGTCTGAAGCCGGAAAACTGACGTTCTTCAGTCCCGATTTTAAAAAATTTCCGCTTTTAAAGCTTGCTTTAAGGGTGGCCGAATCAGGCGGAAGCTGCGCCGCAGTTATGAATGCGGCCAATGAGATTGCCGTTTCGGCTTTATTAAATGATACTATTGAATTTGCTCAAATCCCCGATATTGTAATAAATAGTGTAGAGAAGTATAAAAATATAGAATCACCGTCATTAGAGGAAATCCTTGAAGCCGACCGCTGGGGTCGAGAAAAAGCGAAAGAATTAGTAGGTTGATATGTTTATAACAATTATTGCAACTGTTTTTGTTCTCGGTGTTCTGGTCTTTATTCATGAACTGGGACATTTTCTTGTAGCCAAAAAATCAGGAATACGGGTCGATAAATTTTCGCTCGGTTTCCCCCCCACGCTGATATCAAAAAAGATCGGTGAAACCGAGTATGCCATCGGGGTCATCCCGCTGGGCGGTTATGTCAAGATGGCCGGGGATAACCCGGACGAGGATAGAACCGGCGAGCCTTATGAATTTATGTCGAAACCTCCATGGAAAAGATTTTTGGTTATTGCGGCCGGCCCGATTATGAATTTTGTTCTGGCGGTAGTCATTATCTCCGGTCTCTTTTATTTTCGTGGTCAGACTGTGGATAAGGCTGTTATCGGCGAAGTCATGCCTGGCGGCCCGGCTGAGACGGCCGGTCTTTTACCGGATGATTATATCGTTAATATTGATGGCGTTGAGATTAATTCAGCGACAGAGATGATCGCTGAAATAAAAGACAAAGTCGAACAACCGCTATTTATCAAATGGAAACGCGGCGAAAATTTAATGTCAGATACAATTGTTACTTTTCGGGATATTGGCGTTACTACCGCCGGTGACACCGTTGAGGTTGGCAAAATCGGAATCATCACGGGACGAGCTTATGAAAAACTTGGTCTCTTTTCCTCGATTGGAGCCGGATTCGGTCAATCGCTTGATTATACAATAGCCACTTTTCAATTTATCGGAGGCTTTTTCAGCGGCAAATCGAATGCCGGTGATGTCGGCGGTCCAATTTTTATCGCCAAAATTGCCGGAGCGACCGCCCGGGCCGGATTCGATATCCTGCTTGAGTTTATGGCTTTATTATCGGTCAATCTGGCTGTTTTGAATATTTTACCAATACCGGTTTTTGACGGTGGTCATTTGATGTTCCTTATCGCCGAAAAATTAAAAGGCTCACCGCTCTCGATGAAAATTCGTCTGATCGCCCAGCAGGCCGGGCTGGCATTTATATTAATATTAATTGTATTAATTACCTATAATGACATAACCAGATGACAACTTTAGGAGTATAATAAACAAGGCGAATGATTGTTGAATATAGAATACAGTTGTGATATATTGAATCAAAATTAAGAGGACAATAGTGAAGGATAATAAAATGAAGGGCGACGCATTCGACTTTATCTGGGAAAATATAAAATCTCTGCTGATTGCAATAGTATTAGCCGTTATTATCAAGACCTCGATTGTCGAGGCTTATAAAATTCCATCATCATCGATGGAAGACACACTTCTGGTTGGTGATTTTCTGATTGCCAATAAATTTATTTTTGGTTCACAAATTCCTTTGGTTGGCTGGCGCCTTCCGGCTCTTGCAGACCCGGAACAGGGTGATGTTATGATCTTCAAATGGCCCGGCGATGGAGTGACCAATTATATTAAAAGATGTATCGCGGTCGAGGGTCAAAAGGTTGAAATAATCGACAAGGTTGTGTATATCGATGATGCTGAATTTCCCAACCCGGAAGAATCAAAATTTACCGATTCTCTTCATATTAGACAGCGCCCCGGACCAAATGAAAACAGCCGTGATAACTGGGGTCCGTATGTTGTCCCAAAAGATTGTTATTTTATGATGGGCGATAACCGTGATAATTCTTATGATTCCCGCTTTTGGGGTCCGGTTCACAAAGATATGATTCAGGGCGAAGCAATGCTTATCCACTGGTCATGGGTACCTGATGAGAACTCGCCACAAGCATCGGTTTCAGATCCGCTATCGGTTCCCCGTCTGTTTTTATATAATGTTGCTCATTTCCCCGAACGAGTGCGGTGGAAACGGCTATTTAATTTGATCAGCTAATATCTTCCTGCAGATTTTTTTTGCTGTAATTATTCGGCCGCTTTGATATTTCTGATTATCCCGGAAAGATGCGGGCGGCTTATCGGACTTGATTTAAATTTTGTGATAAATTGATTTTCGGTCAGTTTTATGACTTGACCTGTCTCAAGCAACGATGTTTCGTCTCGACATTTAAAAGCTTCTGTCTGGTTTGGTTTCTCAAAACGGTTAAAGGGGCAGGCGGTCAGACAGATATCACAACCAAATACCCAGCGGTTCATATTTTTGCCGATTTCTTCCGGTATCGATAAAGATTTTGACTCAATCGTCCAATAGCTGATACATCTGGTGGCATTAAGAATATGGGAATCAGGAAAAGCGGAAGTTGGGCAGCTATCGAGGCAGGCTCGGCATTTGCCGCAAAAATTTCTATGAGGATTATCGTAACTATCCACTGTTTCGTTTACAATCAGACTGCCAAGCAGCAACCAGCTTCCAAATTGGCGCGAGACAAGATTGGTATGTTTCCCGATCCAGCCCAATCCGGCCTGCTGTGCCCAATATTTATCCATAAACGGCGCCGTATCGACACAGATCCGTCCATTAATTTTCGGCTTTATTTCTTTCAGAGAAGAGCGTAATCGTTTTAATAAACGGCGTATAACAAAATGGTAATCTTCTCCCCAGGCATAGCTGGCAACGTTATATTTTTTCAGTTCTTCTATTTTGTCCTGTTGATCTGGGAAATAATTGAGACCGATTACGATTATAGATTCGGCTCCGGGGAATAATACAGAAGGATCAAATCTTTCGTTTTGCAATCGAGCCATATATTCCATATCTCCGGCATACCCGCTTTTAAGCCATCGCTGAAATTCAGCATTATATGGAACAGGATGGGGTCGGGTTATTCCGACACAATCGGCGCCAAGCTCCAGTGCTTTTGATTTAATAATATTTGCTTCTATCATATTTTACTAACTCGGTCTGTTGACATTATAAGTAATATCAATCCAAAAAAAAAGAGGGGTGATCAAATTTGATTACCCCTCATACGGAATTTTTATAAAGCGTTATATCACTGCGGACAGACGGGATCAGGTCCATCCTTGTACTTAAAATTAATTAAATAAACGATATCGAGAATATTAACCAAATCATTATTATCGATATAGGCATTTCTCATTGGAACCGGTTCGGGACCACTCTTATATTTATAATTAATCAACAAAACTATATCCAAAATATTAACAAGTTCATCCTCATTAAGGTCGCCACAGGGATAAAACGGGAATATTTCCAAATTTAAAATAGTTTCGTCAGAAAATTCAGCATAAGTGCAAGCATCAGAGACTCTCACACCAAAACTAAAATCTCCCAATTCATTAACTGTTCCTGAAATAATTCCGGTCGATTCATCCAGCGACAAACCATCAGGTAGAATTCCGGAGCTGATCTGCCAGTTCAATGGTTCAATTCCACCATTTGCATTTAAATCTGCCGAATAAAGTTGCCCCATTTCTCCATTGTCCAATTCGGTCGATTGTATTTGAAGTGGTTGTCTCGCTTTGGCTCGCAAAGTCGGATCGCCCTGCAGGGTCATCCCGTAATGCCAGCAGAGTTCATCCTGCGTAAAACCGCCCGATGCAATCGCGGAAAACCAATCACGATACGATTCGCCAATCGTGGCGCAGTCACCAAATGGATTATAAAAGTAATTGAAATTAAGCATCGCTCCGGTTTTTGTGCTTCCAATGGAAACCAAACCGTAATTCTGACAGAAAATGTACCAACCGCCCATATTATTCTGGTCAACATAGCGGGAGTTGGAGCAGGCAAACAGATTATAAAATATTGCTTTCGGGTCGATTCCTTTTATTTCTGAATTGGTCGTATATCCATAATTGCCATTGCTATGGAATTGATGCAGAGCCGAACTGGAATGAACACAAACCAAAATCGATTCATATTCCTCTTCAAGGTGTGATTCGTAGCTGGTGTCAAACGTTTCTATAGCATCATAGATTAATGTTCTATTTTCGTATGTCAAACCATGATCATTATCCCATGCAACCGCAAAGGGAACCCAATCGTCCTCAATAAAAGATAGTCCTCTTTGTTGTACCGGCATATTTCCGGTACGATACAAATGATTTTTTGTAAAATAATTATTGACCAAATCAACTTCATTGCTGGCGCCAAAGTTCAATGGCGATGCGGTCAATCGGCCGACCCAAATTTCGGGATATAAATCGCCGGTATGATTATCAAAAAGACCATTAGCGTCAGTATCGGTGAAGGTACCATCAAGATCCATATAATAAAGATCGCAGGGAAATTCGGTGTGAGATAGTTCTTCCCAGCATTCGGTTTCATACCAAGGTATTGGCAGATCACCTATTAACAAACATCCCTCCATCCCTTCAGCATATTTTCCCTGAAGAAAAGCACGCATATCTTCGGGTGTTCCGCCCGATGAGGTAATAATCTCAACCGTATGTCCCTCGGCAATCAAATCGGTTTCATATTGAGTGAGTGAGGCGAGAATGCTGCTGTATAGAGCAGTATTAACAATAACAGATATTTTCACTCCGCCGCGATTATTTTCTGATAGAGATACCTGACGAGCCTCAAAAGCAGTTGGGTTCACCTGCCGGCTTTTCCATTCGGCGTATGAAGTCGGTTTTATTCCATTATAATCGACCCACCGAGTTACCGGGACAGATTCATAAACAGATTCGATCTTTTCGATTTCTTCATTAGACAGATTTTGATTTTTTCCGTCGGTTTGATTAACTATTTTTTCTGCAACTGCAGAGACCGTTTGCAGGCCAATTAAGAAAATTACAATAAGTAATATTTGATTATATCTTTTGCTCACAAATCTCCTCCTGCTGGAACGGTTGTGGGAACGTTATGTATGTACCTTATAATAAATATATGCAATTCAACGGTTTTGTCAACAACAGAATCGTGCAAGTCGCCGGATGAAAATTCTTTGGAAAAAATGCATTAAAAAAGGCCCGCCAATTTGACGGGCCTTTAAACGAGATATTATCTCCTGTTATTTAATTATCTGAGTCCTCCCGGACAATTGGCAATAAAATTACCGCATGTGCATGGGGCCGGACCACTTTTATACTTGTAATTAATAAGATAGATAATATCAAGTATATTCACCAGACAATCGCAGTTGACATCGCCACTACAAAGAGCATATGGCACCGGAGCGGCACCACTCTTATACTTATAGTCGATAAGATAGACAATATCCAGAATATTAACCGGCGGCAGAACATTGACTTCACCCGGTTCGCAATCGCATGGGCCGCCAATCATAAAGGCCTGATCGACTGATTCGGTCTCAAAAGGATGACCAAACGGATATCTCATTTCGAACCATGGGTGTGGCGCCGGTTCATCTATACCATCAAACCAGACGGCGTCATCGTTCCAGTGATCTATCGAAGTTTTCCAGCCAAATAACGCCGGTGCCACTCCGTCGGGTATTATTGCCTGAACATCTAACCAATAGACGATTGGAGCACCAGCGGTTCCTTGCTGAAGAAACCAGTTGTTGTCACTAAACTGGAAGATATACTCCCAGCAATTACGATCACCATCCGGAATCCATTCTGTGGGTGGATTAAACCAGCCTTCGTAGGCACCTTCGAGTTTAACTTCTTTATAAATGAATTCACCCGGTTCAAAATACCAGTCGGCGATCATTTCGCCCGGCATACTCCACTCTTCTATAGCTCCAGCCGGTATATCAGCATGAAGGCTCAAATGGAATCTGACATTTCCGGCATCACCATCTATACCGCCACCCGGATCACCGCCAGGATAAATATCATTTAACCATGAACCCCAAATATGGATTTCCTGAATTCCACCAGTTTCGGTGCATAGGAAATCATCGGCCAATACATAGAGTGGGAAGGTGGCATTTACATCCATTCCGAGTTCTGACAGATCAGGTGGCTGATACCAGTTCTTGGGAGAATCCGGCACAGCTTCACATATTGTCGTGGCACAAATTGTGCCTACACCTTGCGGGGTACCGCCAAGATCAACACAGCAGAGTGGATCGAGATCCTGACAACTGCCATCATCGAAGCAGCAGGCCTGCGGAGCGCTGCATTGTCCAAGCGACGGAGTGCCGCCCAGGTCAACGCAGCAAAGCGGATCAAGATTCTGACATGAGCCATCTGCCAAACAGCAGGCTCTGGTCGTCATGGCACATTCGCCGATATGAGAAGTACCACCAAGATCGAGACAGCAGAGTGGGTCAAGCATCTGGCAGGAGTTATCCGGCATACAGCACGCTTCAACCGAGGTACAGGTGGTACCCTGACCCTGCGGAGAGCCGCCAAGGTCGGTACAACAAAGCGGATCAAGCATCTGACAGGTATTATCCGACATACAGCAACCTTCAGTCGCGGTACATACAGTGCCAGAACCCTGCGGAGTTCCGCCAAGTTCATCACAGCAGATCGCGTCAAGCGTAACACACAAGCCGTTGCCCAGACAGCAGGCTTCTATACCCAAGCAGGTCGTACCATCTCCCTGATAAACGCCGCCCAAATTGACTTCACAATCGGTCTGAGTGGTAACAACACACATCCATCCAAGACCTGTTGGGTCGTCATAACAGCAGGCGCCTTCAGGATCGGGTGCAAAATCGCTGGTAATCACAAAAGCGAGATCAAGTGAACCCTTGCAGGTGTGATATATTGTACCTTCGACCCAGACATTAAAACCGTTGATATCAACAGATACCCATTCCGGATTATAATCCGGTATTCTCCATCTATATGATGCTTCGGGCATTTCACTTTGCCAGATATCCGGAGGATCGCCACGGCCAATCCACTCTGCTTCGGGTGGAGTAGGCGGAGTCGCCGTATAATCAAAATCACCGGGAAGAGGAGGTCGTTCTGGAGCGGGACCTTCAAGCGTCCAGAGATCGGTCGCCCAGTTAGGCGTAACCTCAGCGTACATTTCAGGATTTTCCGGTTCAAGGGGTCGGACACTGTATTCTATTCTAATATCTTTTATACGATCATAATCAAGCGGATGATCGTAGAACCAGATATTCCACCAGCCATCCTCTTCATAGAAATACCAGCCATTTGTGGATGGATCAGCCGGATCAACATAAGCGCCAACACCATAACCGCCAACCCACATTCCAGTTGGATCTAATTGGATTTCGAACCAGTTGGAGAGTTCTTCCGCTGGCTCATAAATTTCAATCCATTCCATACCGTTCCAAAAAACAGCGTCATCAAGATGATGGTCTTCTGTATTCTTCCATCCCCAATAATGTTCAAGTCCCTGATCTTCAACAATACATTCAATACTTAACCAATAAACCGTTCCTTCAATCTGATCGAACCAGGCTTGTTCAGGCAAAATCAGATCATAACGGAAATATTCTTGGTGATCGGGGTAAATATGATACAGCAAACTCGGATCATACCATCCCTCCCACATTGCTGCATCTTCTGGCATCAAAGGAATGATATCAAAAGTACCAGCCGCGGCAACAAATTCCCATATCTGAGTACCCGGGCGGCTATACATAATAGAAGGCGGATCAACTGGAATATCAGTCCAGACTTTAATAACAAAGCTATTGATTACACCTTCGGCTTCATCGAGCCATGAACCCCACCAATGAATATCGGTCACCGGGCCGGTTTCGGAACAGGTCCAGTCATCGGCGAGAAACATCGGATTTTGTACATGTACATCCCAGCCATCTTCATCAGGAAGCTGCGGCCAATGCATCTTATGATTCGCCCAAGGGTCGGTATCACAGTTTTGTGATTCAGTTTCGCCATTGACAATAATCATCGGATAGTTGGGGGGTGTAGTCCATGCCGAATACCATTCGGTCCACGGTCCTCCCAGGTACTTATCCCAGAGATCACAGTCCGCGGGCACCGGGGCGATAGCTGAAGCATCAAATACCAACGCCGGATAACCAGCACTCGAGTTGGCATCATTATATTGAAAACCGACATAAAATGGTCCGGTAACACAGCACGGAGTTGAAAATGTAACCAATCCAAAATCTCCACCGAAAGTGGCCAGATCACAAGAAACCGTTTCGCTACATAATAGGGTGCCAGGACCGCCGCACGCATCACCAGGTGTGGCCATGTCATATACATTGACATCGACCGTAACAGGCCAAACAGCATCAACATGATCCCATAAAAATATATAGACACCAGTAATTTCAAATGGATATGTCGCAGCAACTCCACATCCACCATCGGCGGGGTCGGTTGGGTCAAAATATGTAAGACACCCGTCTCCATTTCCATAACCAGTATAATAAATAATACTGCCTGTACCAGGATCAAATTTGCGCATTTGACATGCGGCTCTTTCCGCATCCAATTGCAGGTTTACGGGAGAAATTTCCGCCTTGAACGCCTCACGCTTCTCCCCCGAAGCGGCGATAAGCGCAACTGCAAGCAGAAAAACCAGCCCGATGGACATTAGCAGAAGTTTTCTGTTCATGAGTTTTCTTCTCATAGTAAGTCCTCCGATTTATAGATTAAGTTTAGAATTGAATATTTTTGTAGATATTCCAGATAATACAAAAACTGTTTGGCAGATTTACCGACTAACATAAAATTGAACCAACCTGATTGACCAAGATTTTTCAATACGGGGTTGTGCTCTGTTCAAAATACTCTAAATCTTATAACGTAATGAAAGTGCTCAGCCTATCTCCTTATCAGCATCCCAATTACAATAAATAAACGAAACTGTCGTATATTCAACAACACAAATAAAATATCTTGTATATAACAACTTTGACAATATGGTCAA
>DAOUVS010000165.1 GCA_030667525.1 Candidatus Zixiibacteriota bacterium
GAACAAAGGCACCTTTACCCTGATAATCCAAAAACGGCCGGATAGCATCGTATCCCATATATGGATTCACTGTCACCCAATCAGCTTTGTACCGTTCAAAAACGGCGGCAGCATAATGCGCCGCAGTGTTACCGATATCACCCATTTTGGCGTCAAGAATAACTCTGACATCATCAGGTATTTTTTTGACAATTTTTTCCAATAAAGACATCCCATCCGGGCCCAGCTCCATAAAAAAGGCGAGGTTCGGTTTATAAGCGGCGACAATATCACAAGTTGATTCTATTATCCTAACAGCAAAATCATACATCCCTTTTATACTCGATGAATAATCTGAGGGTATCCTTTTTTTGTCGAGATCAAGCCCGACACATATCATTGAATTGTTTTTTTCCTGTATATCTTTTAGTTCGCTGACAGCACTCATTTATATATCCTCACCTTACCGGTTAATTCTCTTATAGATTCTATCTTATTTTTTGATAAATATTTTTTTAGTTCTTTGACAATTTTGACCGGGGCGTCCGGTTCAACAAACAGAGTCGTTCCGATCTGTACTGCCGATGCTCCACAAAGGAAAAATTCAATTACATCTGAGTAATTTGATATTCCGCCAATTCCAATAATTGGAATTTTCACCGCCTTATATACTTTAAAGACACAAGCCAGTGCGACCGGTTTTATGGCCGGCCCGGAAAGTCCCCCGGTGTTGTTAGTCAGTCGGGGACGAAAAGTATTAATATCAACCGCCATCCCAACCAGCGTATTAATCAACGAGACCGCATCAGCGCCGCCGTTTTCACAGGCGACAGCAATATCGGCAATACTGGTAACATTTGGCGAAAGTTTGGCAATAACCGGCCGGGAGAATACCTTTTTTACTTTGGAAACAGTTTCTTCTGCAAGTTTGGCATCGGTGGCGATCTCCATCCCGACATCGACATTGGGGCATGAAAAATTAAGTTCTACCATATCGGCCCGGGGATGGTCATTCAGCCGGGCGCAAAGATTGACATAATCACTGGTACAGGTCCCGGCAACATTGACAACTACCCGGGTATCAAATTTTTCAAGATAAGTCAGTTTCTCTTCTATAAATTTATCGACACCGACATTAGCCAGACCGATAGCATTTAGCATTCCTGAGCTAGCCTCGGCGGTTCGCGGCGACGGGTGACCATCGCGCGGTTTCATCGTGATCGTCTTGGTCACAATTCCACCCAGTTGTGACAAATCAAATATATCGGCCAACTCTTCACCATACCCGCAAGTTCCCGATGCAGTCAAGATCGGATTTTTAAAAGAGAGTCCGGCTATTTCAACCGAAATATCGGGTGTCATAAAATTATCTCCCCTATCTCAAAAATCGGCCCTTCTTTACAAACTCTGGTATATCCGCCGGATTTTAAAGGTTTTATGCATCCGAGACAGATACCGACCCCACATGGCATCGGCGCTTCCAAAGAAATTTGTCCCGGGATATTATACTGTTGGGCCAGTTGATCGACCGCTTTTAGCATCCCTTCCGGACCACACGAGTACACAACTTTGCTCCCTTTATTTTCTAAAAACCATTTTTCGACAGCAGAGGTAACCAATCCTTTAATCCCAAGTGAACCATCTTCAGTAACCAGAACAGAATTCAGACCGAGCTTTTTTAATCTGGCCAGTTCTATCAAATCAGATCGTCCGCGGCCACCATAAAAGAAGAATAGTTTTTTGGGATCAAAACCATTCTCAATCAGAAAACGGGACAAATAATAGATTGGCGGGAAACCGACTCCACCGGCAATCAATCCGATTAATTCGTTTTTTTTTGGTTTTCTGAAACTGCTGCCTAACGGTCCCAAAAGACTTAGCCTGTTCCCTTTTTTAAGCGAGGCCATAGCCGCAGTTCCGCGTCCAAAGACCTTGAAAAGTATTTCAAGAGATTTTTCCTCGGTATTAACAGAATATACTGAAAAGGCTCGTCTGAAAAACAGATTACAATTGGGAATTTGTAGGTGAACAAATTGACCCGGACGGATTGACTTCACTTTGGAAAATGGAGCGACAGTTATCGCAAAACAGTCCGGCGTCAGTTTTTTCTTTTTTACTACCGAAACATTCTCAATAACAATTTTGCTCATCTAATTCCCTCAGGGCGATCAATCTGATATTTAAAGACAAACCAGGTGCCATACTCTTCAGGTTCCATCCAGCCGGTATCAAACCGCATCGATTTAACTGTCTCCTCGGCCTCTTTATTCAATTCCGGCGACTCGGTCGGACTCATTAACAGCACATCGTCAAGTTCGCCAAAGGCGTTAATTTTAACCTGAAAATACAAAATACCATAGAAATTTGTTATATATGCCGATGGCGGGTATCGAAACTCCCGGTCTTTTCGGATAGGACCTTCCTTGGTCTCCCGAATAGTATTTCCGTCGGGGTCAGTAAAATTGCGATCTTCCTGATATGTTACCTGATTATCCAATGGTGAAATAGTTGTCGGCGAAGCACCGCTATCAGCCGCATTTCCATCTGCGTATTCTTCATAAGGTTGTTCGTCCAAAATCTGTTCAACCGGTTTTTTTATTTTGCCTTCCTGCATCAACAATTTTTGATCAGCCTCTTTGCCATATACTGTACTGGGAAAGGAATCGACAAAATCTACGTAGGCGTAATAAATCGATGAATCGCCAGTGTTGGCGAACTCTTCATTAATCCAGATCGAGGAATATCTTGCCTTGACATTTAAGTTTGATTCGGGGAAACTGTCGGCAATAAGGTTGAAATAATAGCTGGCTGAGTCGATATTGTTATCATCAAAAACAAATTTTTCAGCCTTGTGATAATAATATCTGGCATACCCGGTATCAATCGCCGTCCCAGATAATCCCAAAAGATCAATTGCCTCCGGTGCGTAATCGGAACGAATATAATCGGTTAATACTATTCGGAGCGTTGAATCAAAAGCAAGGGTGTCATTATAAAAATCGCGTTTGAGAGTTGCCATTGCTATCAGTGCTTTGGGGGCGAGATAAGAATCCGGGAAATTTTTTATTATATATTCAAACTCCTGATAAGCTGAGTCTGGTTTGTCGAGTTGGAAAAAATAGAGTTCGGCCAAAAGGTATTGGGTAGCTGCCGCATTGTTAATATCTTCACGGGTTGACGATGTATCCAAAACATTTCTTTTCAAAAACTGCTCCAGCTTGCCAATATCCGATGATCGCTGTAAGGCATCTTTATAAATGCTCTGATCGGCTTTACGGCTCTTGGCTTTGTCATAATAACTTTTGGCCTTTTTATAATCCTCATAGTCCAATTGATAAATAAGCCCAAGATTATAATTGGCCGCCGCTCCGGCAGCATTACCAGAACTCTCAATTGCCACTTCCTGATAAATCCCCTCAGCCAGAAGAACGTCACCATCCAATTCATGGCCCAATGCAAGTTGAAGTTTTACCTGACCCAGCGAATCAAAGTAGTCGGACTCATCGGCCAACTGTTGGAAATAAATTGTCCCCTGTTCAATATCATTAAGAAAATAACTACACTCACCAGCCCGAAAAATAGCTTTATACTTGTCGTCAAGTTCCGGTTCTAATTCAAGTATCTTCAGATAATTGTTAAGGGCATCTTTAAATTTGAATCTGGTGAAATAGCCATCAGCGATATAGCTTTGGGCGATAAGTTTCTCATTTCCTTCCCCAAGAGAATCAACTATTGATTCAAAGAAGCTGCGCGATTTTTCATAATCCTTATTTTCGTAATAATATTCTCCAAGCGACATAGCAACATCACCCTTAATCGCTTCATCTTCACTTTCCTTAAACATCTTTTCAAAAAGTATCATCGCTTCGACTTCATCGCCCAATTTTAATTTTGTTTTGGCGAGATATACACGGACTTCCTTAATATGCTCAAATTCAGGGAATTCGATCAATAGTTCTCGGAACCGTTTTTCGGCAGTATTAAAATTATCTGTGTAATAATGTGAGATTCCGTTCACATACAAGGCATCATCATACCATTTGGAATTGGGATATTTCTCAAGAACCTTGCCGGATTTTGCAATAGCCTTATTATATGACGCCTTATTGATAACCGGCCTGCTGCCTTTGCTTTCTTTTCTTTTTGATTCGGCTTCATTAAAAGATTTTCGGGCAAGATAAAAAGTATTGTAATAGACGCATCCGGAACCAAGAGCCAAAAATACCAGCAGTAACTGGATCGCGATTATTTTGCTATACCGATTCATAGCTGTAGTTTTGAATATATCCATTTTTTAAGCCTGCATCATAAAAAGCTTCTGTTGCCTGTTGAAATTCCTTGGTGCTCAAACGCCTGTTAATTATTTTATCATCAATCGCCTTATAGGCCGGAAAATATTGACTCATCAGTGAAACATATATCTCGTCTGAAACATCATTGGCCAGAAAATTAAATATCCCTTCTGAGCCGGAAAGTAACCCCGGTAAAACCAGATGTCTGACTATTATACCTGATTCGGCCCGGCCGTTTTCATTAAGTTTTAAATTTCCGACCTGATTAAACATCTCTTTTATTGCTGACCGGTTTGTCGCCACATAATTTTCACAGCCTGAATATTTTTTGGCGATCTTATCATCATTATATCGCATATCCACAAGATACACATCTATTATACCATTTAAATAGCTTAAAACCTCAACTTTTGCATACCCCGAACAATTATATACAATCGGAAGAGCAAGCCCGTCACGCCTGGCCCGTCCCAACGCTTTGAGAATCATTGGAATCATATGATCCGGTGTCACAAAATTGATATTCTCCGCCCCGCGTTTTTGAAGATTCAGCATCATTTCGGCAAGTTCATCATCAGAAACGACAGAACCATTGCCAAACTGGGAGATCGGGTAGTTCTGGCAGTATTTACAGGATAGCGAACAGTTTGACAAAAATATCGTCCCCGAACCTCCGCCGCAAGATATCGGCGGCTCCTCTCCAAAATGCAAATTAAAGCTGGCGACAGATGCTATGTTGCCGGAATGGCACTCGCCCAGCTCACCCTCATGACGATTCACCCGGCACTCCATTGGACAAAGCTGGCAATCGGACATTGAATTATATAATTTTTCGCCGATTTCAATAATTTTGTCGTGGGGAATTTTGTTTCTATCGCTCACTTTGAATCTTCTTTTAATTCTGCAATTTTTTCGACAATCTCCGGCATAATCTCACCGGCCGGACCATGAATCGTATAATCGGCGTAATCTGATAGCGGGGTTGGGTCAAGATTGACCTCAACCAGATATGCCCCGTTTTGTTTGGCCGTAACCGGCAGCGAGGCGGCCGGATGAACCAGCGCTGAGGTTCCAATCGAGAAAAATAGCTCGGCCCGCTCCGAGGCTGCGAAGGCTTTATTTATGATATCGGCCGGGAGCATTTCACCGAACCAGACAACATCGGGGCGTATTTTCCCGCCGCATTGACATTGTGGCAATTCGCCGTCGTCAATATTTATCTCGCCATCATACGGCCGTGAGCAATCAAGACATTTGTTTAGTGAGATATTACCATGAACCTCGTAGATATTTTTTGATCCGGCCATTCTGTGCAACCCATCGACATTCTGGGTGATCAGAGAGAAATCGTCGTAGAGTGATTCCATATCGACCAGCGCATAATGAGCCGGATTAGGTCCAACTTCGCTCATTATCTGCCGACGCCACAAATACCATTCCCAGACCAGTTTCGGGTTACTCATGAAGGCATCAACAGTCGCTAATTCTTCAGGTTTGAATTTATTCCAAATTCCGCCTTCGCCCCTGAATGTCGGCACTCCCGATTCGGCCGATATACCGGCACCGGTTAAAATCGCTACTTTTTTGGCATTCTTGAGAATACCTTTGAAATCATCCGGAAATTTTATCATACTGCTGGATAAGATACGAAATTTCGGCCTTAGAGGAAACAGGAATTTATAAATTGATTGCTTTGAAGGTTTTGAAAAGCTCTATTTTATTCAGATGAAGAATGATTCATGATTAATTTATATAGGGAATATTTATATTGCACGTTTAATAGAGTGTCAACCGCTTTTGGGAATATTATATACTCATTTTCTTTCATTTTTTGGATATTGAATGGATTATTGCTTTTCGGAAATTCTATTAAACCATCACGGTCATCAAATTTTATAATATTCGATTTGCCTCTGATTACTTTAATTGCAGTTCCATTTATCAGTTTGGAAGAGTCAAGACATATATAATTCTCTTTTCTAATAGGCTTTGGACGTTTATATTTCGTACTCATTTTTGAATCACCTACTCTTTTGGCAATAACAGGTGCCGGGCCAAAATCTCTCAGCATAGAATCATTGATATAATAGGGGGCAATAAATCCCGTTGAATCATCTGTCAGATAATGAATATCTTCAGGTTTTCTCGAATATGGTTCTCTGAAATCAAATAACCTGCTACTTTTTCCATTGGTAGCATTTGCCCCGAGATCAAGTGTTCCTTTTTTATGAACAACAATTCCTGTTGCCCCCTTAGTTCTAACACTGCCTTGTATGCGAAATGAAACTGGATCATCGACAACAAACCACGCTCTTAGCATATAAGTTTTGCCATTTTCCAATAATCCTGTCCAAAGAGTATCACCTTTTATATATTTAATATGTTCTCTCGAAGAAAATTTTGCCGAATCAGGAATACCGCGCGTACGGACAAAATCCTCAAGCGGAGTAAATGTAAATATTGCCTCAAACGGCTCATGGATTTTGGGTTCACCCACTATTTCTATTTTGCATTCAGCCTTGAATTTAAAAAAACCATCCTGTGTACCAAATGTTGCGCTTGATATAAGCAATATTGCC
>DAOUVS010000272.1 GCA_030667525.1 Candidatus Zixiibacteriota bacterium
AAAATACCGTAGATTTCATCGCCCGGTTCAATCATATAATCGCCATGCGGAATAATTCCCTCGCCGTTTCTGACCGCGGCAATAAAAAGAAATGGTTGATTTTCCAAATTTTCACCGATCTCAATTAATGTCTTATTGGCAATCAGCATATCTTCGGTGACCTGGTACGCCCGAA
The DNA here is from genome assembly GCA_030667525.1 of Candidatus Zixiibacteriota bacterium. GTDB lineage: Bacteria > Zixibacteria > MSB-5A5 > GN15 > PGXB01 > JAAERC01. The sequence continues at coordinate 176 of DAOUVS010000272.1, forward strand.
TCAAAATATTTCCCCGTTGGAAATTGGATGAATCGGAAGCGCCGGGCGTTTCGACATATTGAATAATGGAATCAACAACGACGTGCTCCGGATCAATAACCAGTGTCACCCCCATCTTGGTGATATCAATCGAGGAATCATTGCCGCGAAATTCATTGCTTCTGATACGGGCGATTCGTGAGGCAATCCCATATTGCTGGGCAATGGAACAGACAATAATATTGAGTTCGTCAATCGGTGTAACTGCCAAAATCATATCGGCGCCCTTAATTCCGGCCGCCTCTAAAACTCGTGGCGAGCTGCCGTTACCGCAAATCAGCTTAATGTCGAGCCGATCGCCATCAACCCGGCAAACATTGGGATCTTTTTCTATTAAGGTGATATCGTGATTTTCATACATTAAATGTTCGGCCAGACTGAAACCAACCACGCCACCGCCAACAATTACTATTCTCATAATTTATAAAACCTATTATTCTCAATTTAATCGTTCAATTCAACCGCATTTATATCCCGGCAGCAATGAAATGTCAACAAATATAAATCGAATTATAGGAGGCAAATTGATAAAAAACCGTTGATATTTAACGAGTTGGAGGTATATTAAAAAATCTTAAGAGAAAATGAAGATAAATGAGTTTTAATATCGCAAAATATAAAAAATATCTCATCCCGATTGCCATATATCTATGTTTTATAATAGCTTACACTGGATATTCGGCTTTCAATAACAACGATTTCCTCTATCAACCGGTCTGGGATGTCGGTCACTATTTAACAATATCTGAAACCGGTTATGAAGTCCAAACTTGCACCGACGCCTCTGGAAAACCGATCGAAGGTATTTGCGGCAATGTCGGTTGGTATCCCGCCTGGCCGATTGCAACGGCTCTGGTTCGACCATTGCTGGGGGGATCATCTCAATTAGCTTTTACCGGATTGGCTTTTCTGTTTTCGTTGCTGTTATTTCTTTTGCTGTATGAACTTATGAATCGACTATACAATAGCAAAACGGCAATACTGGCTCTTCTTGCTTTGGCGGCAAGCCCGGCTGCATTTTACTTGATTACCGGTTTTCCTTACGCCCTGATGTTATCTCTATTATTTCTGTATCTTCTATTGTTATATGCTAAACAAAACCTTAAAAGAGATATCGGCCTATTTCTGACAGCACTCGCAATCTCGCTTTGTTACCCGTCTGGCATTTTGTACGCGATCATTCCATTTATCTGGTATCTAAGAACTGAAAGAAATAAGCGAAACAAAAATGAAGAAAATGAAGAAATAAACAAAAGCAAAAAATATCCCAAAATAAATTACTGGCTTGGTCTGACTAAATATATTATCCCGTTTATACTTGGGCCGCTTTTATTGTGGATATTTTTCTATTTCAAATTCGATGATTTCTTCCTGCAGTTGCATTTTCAGGAGAAATTTGGACGAACCTGGGATTTTCCACTTACGGTTATTTTCAAAGGGCTGTTTGGCTACTCGCTGCTGATTCCTGAAAATATAACAGTCCTCTGGTATGGCGTGATATTTTTGCTGTTTTATCCTTATAAAATTAAAACCGAACTCTGGATAATGGCACTTTTCCTATTTCTGTTTTCGCCAGCAACCGGAACTCTGATGTCGATCTATCGCCATTATTTATTGATCTTCCCGGCTTATATGATGATTGGAACTTCGGAGCGGCCATTATGGCTGAAAATTGGTTTCATCGCGATTGGTCTGGTAATTTCCCTAACCATCCTGTTCCCAAAATTTATTGCATATCGTCTGGTCTGAAATCAGCAATTGAATTATCAGGCGTTTTGTCTTATTATATCGTCTAATATAAAACTGGTATAAATTATAAGAGGTTGAATAAATGAACAGATTATTTAGATCTTTAGTATTAACTCTGATTCTAATGGCAATAGTACAACCGGCCAATTCGCAAACATCGAAACGGACTATCAATGTCGGTTACTTTGAGGGCGGCGATTATTTTCTACACAAAACGATTATGGGTGAATTGAGAAAACATCTTGAGAAGATGTCAAACGAAGATTATGAAATTGTTTTTGACCCTTACGGATACCGAACTGCCGAATGGAACCGCGATCTTTGCCGCGCGATGGCTGGCGATCTGGTCCGGAAAAAAGACCTCGATATGATAATCGCCGCCGGGCCGTGGGTGGTGAAAGACCTTCTCGATGCCGGATATGAAAAACCGATTATTGGATTGTATCAGATTGAACCGGAACTATCAGGCTTGGTAAATAAAAATGGGTTGCCGGTGGCCAGAAATTTGACTTTGACCTACAACCCCGATAAACTTGAATCAGATTTGGCTGCTTTAAAATATCTCTTCCCGAATTCAAAATGTGGGTTTGTCTATTTTCCGACTGGTGATGAATTTGACAAGGTTGCTGAAAAAATCAAACAAATTGCCGCCAGATATGAGATCGAGATTCTCACGGCCGAACAATACTCTGAGTCGGGCGCGTACAGTTACTTTCTCTCGACCGAACAACTAAAGAAGAAAGTTGATGCATTATACCTTCCTCCGCTTTGGGGATTAGACCTGGAGATGTTACGGGAATTTTTCACCCAAATTCATTTTGACCAAATAAAAACATTTGTGACCGATGGTTACCTTCTTCTTGAAAAAGGTGCGATAGCTTCCAACTGCGACCGTCCTTATCGGACTCTGGCTCGAATTGCGGCATTCAAAATTGATAAAATTATCAGAGGCAAAACACCGGCGCTCTTACCGACACAATTCGAGGAAACCAAAACGCTCTGTATTAACCCCAACGAGTCAAAAAAAGTTAATGCAGGATTCGGCCGCAATATTTTCAACAAAGCTAAACTGGTTCCTGAGATACCTGATGAAACCACTGAACGGTACACTCTGAAACGGGCGTTAGAGCAGGCGGTTTTCGAAAATAGTAATTTGCGTGCAGAAAATCTGATTTACGAGCAGGCTGTTTTCAATGCCAAAAAGGCGTATGCATCATTCCGGCCAAATATAACGGCACAGGCCGGGGTAACCACCGCCGGGAATGAAAATGAGGCAGCTTTTTACAATAATACTTTCAATAGAAAATATTTTGTCGGCCTTAATCTCGAGCAAAAGCTTTTTTCATATCCGGCCATAAAGGCGATTCAAGCGGCTAAAAAAAATGAAATGAAAAATAAAACCGACCTGCAAAAAGCAAAACACGATTTGGAAAAAACGGTCGCGACCACTTTTCTTGCGATAATAGAAAATGAGGATAAAGTTTCCGCATTAAACGATATCGTTAATCGTCTCAGGGAATTTCATGAGATGGCTCTGGCAGAATTTCATTTGGGCTATACAAAAAATAATAATTCTCTGCTAGTGGAGGAACGGCTTATCAAGGCCCGGCTCGAATTGCTCAGCGCCCGACACGAACTGTATGTTTCGAGAGTTGTCTTAAACAGTCTCTGGAACCGGCCGACTGACAATAATTTTGTTCTGGACAGAACCGGGTTTGACAGCAACGCCATGGTCCGTCTGATGCGTGGGTTTGAATCGTTCTCTGACGAACTCAAAACGCAGAATCGTCTTGAGCAATTTTTTATTGAACAT
>DAOUVS010000028.1 GCA_030667525.1 Candidatus Zixiibacteriota bacterium
TATTGAATCATCATACCAGGTAAGCGATGCCGCCCATGCCTTGACCTTGAGCCTGGCGATTGGCGAAGAAGTCAATACTACTCCGGCTAATGCTTTTGGTACCCGTGTCGGCTTAACACCGGTTGAGGGTCTTGAAGTTGGTGGTTCATTTGCTTTTGGTTTGAATCAATCCAATCAGAGTGAAATGATGATGTTCGGCGGTGACCTGCAGTATGCTATCGCCGATTTCCGGTTTAAGGGTGAATATATTCAGCACTCGCTCAACCGTTCAATTGAAGAAGAAAAGAACAAAGGATACTATTTCCAGGCTTTGTATAATATCAATCAGGTCTTTTTGACCGGCCGTTATGGTGCTTTCCAGCCTGATGGTGCTGACTGGGTCAACAGATATTCTATTGGTGCCGGTTATGCCATTGCCGATGCCATTGAGCTTCGTTTCGAAACCACTATCAATAAGAACAGCGACAATAATACCAATATTTTGCAGCTGGTCGGAGGATTCTAAAAAAATATGGCAATGTATCTTTGATGATATATTTATATTTTAAGTTGATTTAATTTTAATTAAGGTCTGGATGCCATAGTGGCGTTCAGACCTTTTTTTGTAATATTGTGTTTGCTTAAATGGGACAGCAGAGTCTGCATGATGGCAATACCATTTTTATACTCTTGTTATTATTGGAATTGCAAATTTATTTTTGAATAAAAATAGGGCGGTTGGAAAATTCCAACCGCCCTTAGCAATAATCCCGGTGCAATAAACTAATCTTTATTTTTTATTATAAAATAATTTTGCGAACACCATTTCAGCAGGGCAAAATTTAGTAAACGATGACTGAACCAAATTCAAGCCTACAAACGAAGTTAATATAAACCAGAATGGCGAAACTAGATATCCTAATGATAATGAAAGCAAAACCAACGTCCCTGCCATTAATCTGATGCTATTTTCTAACGTCATAATTTTCTCCTTTAATATCCATACGTAACTTTTAGATAAATATTATCATTTTTCTGAAAGGTGCCAAACGATGTATATTCATCCTGACCATCGAAGATATTTGCTCCCAGCGATAATGTAACCGCATCGGAATATTTATAACTGGTCAAAAATCGTCCGTATAAATCTTCTTCATTTGGTGAATAAAAAACAAAAGCTGAAAACGATAATGTCTCCATCATAATTAGCTGCGTTATACGAGTTGTCAACAAATGATAAGTCTCTTCTTTTGCAGCCATCCCAACCGGAAGTGTTTCAACATATTTATCAAAATCTATCATTTTTTCATTTTGATACTGAATATTGGCGGTAAGGTTGGAACCGATTTGTCTCTCAAAACCAATTAATCCACTAATTTTCGAATTGGGAATCATCGGATTATTGCCATCGGTATCATCTCGTGAGTCAAAATGCCCGCCCTCAACCCAGGCTATCCCGCCAAAAATTGGCATTCTTACCGAAGCACCATAGACGTTTAATCTGGGATAGTACCCCGACATAGTAGCCATATCAAATCCGACCGGATTTTTATAGAAACCGCGATATCCATATAAGGCAACATCGGCATTTCCGAAATATCTGCTGAACCTTCCGGCCAGTTCGCCACTCTTAAATTTCGCTGCCGGCAAATTTGCCTCAAAAAGATATTCGGGCGCACCAACGATCGCACCACCATCCGGAGTCATTGGATAATAATAACTTAACCGTTCACCGGTCGGGGTTCGATTAGGTGTAAAGCGGGGTGAATAAACGACGGCGAAATCACCGACACCAGTGTAAAGTGCCATTCTTAAAGCATTCTGAGGAGCCTTGAGATATTGATCATCACGGCCGGTGAAAAATGATAAATAATCTTTGGCAAAAACATCATTGATAAAAATCAGATCACCGGTACCCCAGGTAACAATCTGTCGTCCGATCTTAAAATCCAAAAATGAACCGATTCTGAATTTTGCAAAACCCTCTCGTAATTCGATGTTTGTGCTCGGCTGGTAGTAATCATCATAGACAAAATCGATCCGGCCAAAAAACTCGGCATTATCGGAAAATGATTCCATCCGCAATTGCAATCTTGTCTCCGAGGCGGTCAAGTCAGATGGTGTCGGGTTATCTTTATCAAGCCCACCGCCGTATAGTCCTTGCAGAAAACCGGAAAAATTTGTCTCCGACCCCAGTCCTGTGACCGGGATCAAAAGCACTATTATCAATGCCATTAAATATGTAAGTTTTTTTGTCAACATTATCGTCCTCTCCTTGCCTTACTTGATGAAATTCCGAGGCGGGTTTTTGAGGTATCTTTCCGAAAAGATATCTTCCCCAACGCCGATGTTAAATTTGATTTCTGTAAATTCAACCATAGTGTACTGTTTCTTCTTAACATTTTCCATTTTCCGAATAGTCGGAGTTATAATACCATTGATCTCCTCGATCTTCTCAGCGGTGAAAACACGAATTAACTCATTTTTTTTGTCGTAGTACTCTTCTTTGAGCGGAAGAAAATGACCTTTATCTACATAAGATATTTTTTTGGCAAAGCCTTTGTATTTTTCAATAGGGGTTGACTCGATAATATAGACGTCGTTATCACCAAGCTTATCTTCTTTCAAAATTTTATGGTTGTCTTCGGACCAATGACGCCCGGAAACGTCTTCATAAGTAAAATCGGAACCGACAAAACTGGAACCTTTATCATCGGCTGAAATTCGCTTTACCAGATCAACGGCCGGAACATATAACCAGCGATTATCAGAGGCTTCCGGCATTTTATGCACCATAAAGGTCAAACGAGAGACATCATGCGGTTTTCTGAAATAGGTGTAATACATCTGCTTGCCGCCATCTTCAAGATCAAGACGAAGCATCGCAAATTCTCTGATACGTTCTTTGCCGCGTGAGTTGGTGATCGTCATCTTGACCTCGGCAATACCATCATCGGCAGCATAGAACATCGACAGATGAGATTTTTTCATGATTTCCATCGCCTGATTGTCACCTGCATAGGTCCATTGACCACTAATCATAACAATCAGAATCATCAGCATGGTTGTTTTTTGAAATTTCATTTTGATCTCCGTTATTAATTAAATTATTTTTTTACTGCGTGAATTATTTCTTCTGCCCGAACGACTGGCATCGCATCAGGGAAAAGTTTTTTTCTAGCAACAATAAAGATCGAAGGCAGAAGTAACATCGTTACTGCACCTGATACTATCATGATTGCGAAAAAGAATGATCCGACCGTAATATAAGGAACCAGCGTCGAGAAAAACATCGGTACAAATCCAATCGCGATCACCAAAACATTTCGTCCAATCGCCCGCGCCAGACTCTCGAATATCCGGGGATAAGTTTCTTTGAAGTTACCAGTTTCCGAATGAATATATTTAGTTCGTTTTATAAAATGGATTGCGAAATCAATCGATAATCCCAAAGTGAGCGATGAAAGCACTGCAACCGGCATATCATACGGTTTGCCGATATATCCAATAGCGGCATAGATCGCCATAATTGTTATGGATAGTGGTAACATCGAGATAAAGCCAAGCAGCGGTGAGCGAAAGAGAAAGATCATCATAAGAAAGACAACCCCAAAGGAACTCAGCAGAGCCGATCTCATCCCGCCAACCATTTTTTCCTGCCAGACAACATTGATATATGGCAGCCCCGCCCATTGGAAAGTAATATTTTCCGGGGGCGGATTGTCCGCGAGATACTTTTCGGTCAGGGTCAAAACAGATTTGACTGATTCATTGTCGCCTTCTTTTAGCTGTACCCAGAAATTTGCCTTTGAGTAATCGGTAGTAATAAATTTGAATAGATCATCCGGGTTGCCGCCTGAAATTTCAAAGAGGAAAATATCTTGTGCGATCTCATTCTGATTGTCAGGGATAGCGAATTTGGAACTGTCGGCATCAAAGAGTTCATAACGAATTTTCTTAATAATATCGGTAATACCGGTCGTGGAGCCGACGATTTCATGCTTGACCAGATGATTCTGAAGATCTTCAATATATTTTAAAGTGGCCGGATCTTTCATGGCATCCGGTTCTTCACCATCGATGACAAGATAATTCATATAGGTGCCGGCGAGATGCTTATTTAATGTTGCATCGGCAACACGAAGCGGGTGATCGGCTTTGAACCATTTAACCGGATTATCATTGACGACAATCATGCTTAAGCCGACAGCCGCGATCACAATCAAAACTCCGCTTCCAAACAGAATCACTTTATAATACTTGGAATCAAAATCCCGGAAAAAATGCATTATGCGTGACAGCACTCCGCCACTATCTTTGTGTTTGCCAAAATTACGCAACGCCTTGTCTGATATTAAAACCGCAAAAGCGGGATTAAAGGTTATCGACAAGAACCATGCCACAAAGATTCCAAAAGCTACAAAGATTCCAAATACTCTTACTGGCGGAATCGGTGTCAGAGCAAGCGAAAGAAACCCGACAATAGTCGTCACCGTTGTAAATAGGAGTGGAACAAACAATTCGGAGATAGTTGCTCGAATAGTTGTTTTTTTATGTTTATATTTTTGATAACGGTCATGAAATTCGGAAATAATATGGATCGAATTTAAAACCGCTATCGGAAACAGAAATATTGGGATCATTGAACTCATAATATGGACCGTGTTGCCGGTCATAATTAAAAGTCCCATCGTCCATATAATTGAGGCTAAAGCGACAATCATCGGAGCAACAATTATTTTTATATTCCTGAAAAATAGCAGCATTAATAAGAAAATAATTGCTCCCGCCATTGGGGCGCTGATACCCATCTGACGAAACATCTCAGAACCGAAACTATCTTCGGCAACCGGCAGACCGGCAATAAAGTATTCCTCGCCGGTTGAATGACGATCGATAATTTCCTGTATCTCCCCTGCGATACGATGTGACATATTTTTTGATTCAATCGGGATGAACATTGCGATTGCTTTGCCATCATCGGAAGCAAGTTTGCCTCTTAGCATCGGGTTGTCTTTGATCCGGCCTAAAATATATTGGGCCTGCTCATCGCTTTCCGGCTCATCTTCGAGAAGCGTTTTGACTTCCAGAATGCCGTCCATCTGGATAATATCATCAACCATTGATGGGGCGAGAATATCATCAGCAATAACGCCGTCTATTTCGGCGACCTCTTCCATTATGCGATAGACATTAGTCAGCAACTGTTTATTAAAGGCTCCCTTTTCATCGACAACACCAACCGCAATAAAATCTGATATCGAAAAATCTTCTTTAACTTGATGATCGAACAGTCTCGCCGGTTCATCATGTTCAAGCATATTTTCCGGATCGGTATCAATTTTGATATCCGGCAGTTGGGCAGCAAAAAAGGCGGTGACTAAGACAACGCCTATTATTACCGACCAGGGATGGTTGATTGAAAATTCTGTAAAAAATCGTTTCATTGTTTCTTTCCTTTATTCCTTAAATTTATTTTTCTGCATATAAAACTTTAGAGAGGATTATTGAAAAAACGATTCAAAGAATATTGAATTATTTTAATAATAAAACTAAGTGGTTACCAGACAACAAATTACAATACGGGGATTTTAAGAAATTATTTGAAACATACCAATATAGGAGCGAATCGGTCTCTTAATAATACTCAAGCCTTATTGCCGAACTTTTTTTGCCAGCGAGCTTTGAGGACATTGTTCAACTTTGCTTCCAATTCAGGCGGAAGTTTTTCTTTTTTGCCGTCGCGACATAAAACAACTGTCTGCTTGAGAGTGTCAACCATCAAACGGCAGTTATTACACTCTTTCAGATGTTTTTCGATATCGGCACACAAAGTCTCATCAATTTCGCCATCAATAAAGTCAGCAATGTTTTGAATATATTTACTGCAATGATTCATATCATTTCTCCTGAAAACTCAAAGATAACCTGTCTCGTAATGCCAGCCTTGCTCTGAGAATTCTCGACTTGGTGGCTGGCATTGAAAGCTTCAGTATCTCTGAAATTTCCTTGACCGACATATCTTCCATATAACGCAAAATAAAAGGGGCACTATATATATATTTCATTTCTGCCAAACCGGATTCGATAGTTTGCATGATCTGCTTTTTCTCAAAATGGTCATGCGGATCACCCCAGTCAAAAAGATTGGTGATACCATCGTTATGAGAATCGGGCAGGTATTCCTCTATCGGTCTCAAATCCATTTGTTTATCTTTGGCCGCGCTGGTCCTGAAATGGTTGAGTGAAATCGAATAGAGCCAGGTCCCAAACGATGATTCCATCCGAAACTTATCTATATTATCGATCGCTTTCAAAAAGGTCTCCTGCAAAATATCTTCTGCATCCTGACGATTACCGGTCAATTTCAGCGCCAGACGATAGATCTTGTCTTTATGCCCATCTATCAGGGTACTAAAGGCTTTAAAATCACCGTTTTGCGCCGCAATTATTAATTCTTTTTCATTCATTAGACTCAATTATACCTAAAACGATTCAAAATTACAATATTTGAAATTTTCATTAACTCGTTATGATTGAATTGGTCAATCAGCACCGCCATATTTCTGACTATTCTGAGATAAATATAGAACAGTAAAAAACCAAAAACAGAAAGTCACGAAGTAACTATACCGAAGGCTTAAAACAGATGACCCCTTCGCCAAAGCTCAGGGTTTAAAAATGCGTAAGTCGCATACGCGCCAACGCATTCTAAAAGCGGAGAGGCTGGGATTCGAACCCAGGGAACCCGCGAAGGTTCAACGGTTTTCGAGACCGCCCCGATCGACCACTCTGGCACCTCTCCGACTAAAGAATCTTAGCCCCTAATAAATAGATTTCGATTCAGATGTAAAGACTATTTTTCGGTCGATAAAAATTGACCCTGCTCAACAAACCGCTCTTGCGCGGCCAGCACTTTTTCGGCAAATTTCGCACGCGGTCGAATAATTTGGAAAGCTATGAATGACATTAAAACCAAAAACAGAAGTTGATTAAATGTTCCGCCAAGAAAATACATCACCATCCCATAGATCGCGATTGCGGCAATAATTGCATAACAGACAATCGACTTGGCAAAAAAGCCGCGCATAAAATCTTCAACAAAAGATTCTTTAGATTTAATCAATGGAGAAAAAAACAGTTTCTGCTTCATAAATATTGCCAGGCCACCATCGGCAACGCCCAATCCTATAAAAATGTAGAAGATCAACTCAAGATTCTCTGGTGACATAGACGATGTTATCCCGCCACTTTGTTCCAAAAAATAAGCTATTCCAACAATAGAAACCGGTATCAAAGCATTGATTAAAAGACCAATATAAATCGGCTTTATCAAAACGGCATTAATATCTATATTGTATTTGTTCAATTTATTCTCTCCTTGTTTTTGCGGACCTGCCTAAAAAATAGCTGCATCAGTTCAACCGATTCTTTCGCCATCACTCCAGAAATAATTTCTAGTCGGTGATTCAGTCGGGTATCAGTCGGGATACTAAAAAGCGAATCACAGGCTCCAAATCTCGGATCGGGGGCACCGTAGACAATGGTTTTGACTCTTGATAGAACTGCCGCACCGGCACACATGGCACATGGCTCGATCGTTGAATAAAGAATCGAATCATCAAGCCGCCAATCGCCATGATTTTCTGAGGCCGAGGTGATAGCAATCATCTCGGCATGGGCGGTCGCATCTTTCAGCGCCTCGGTTTGATTATGGCCCCGTCCGATTATCCTGTTTTTTATCACAACAACGGCGCCGATGGGAACCTCGGACTCTTCAAAAGCGAGTTGAGCCTCACGAAAAGCCTGCTCCATAAAATAGTTATGATCAAATTCCAACATAAGCTGGAATAAACTCGATTAGTATTCGCTTGGCAATAGTAAAAAACCGAATCGGAAAGATGGAATAGAAATCCAATTCGGCTGGTTTTTCAAATTTTGCATTTTGGCTGTAACCTATTGAAAGGCAAGAAGAAATAACAGATATACTCTCGATTTTGGAATATCGGTTGCGATTAAACGAAGATGATAGTATAATAGGAAGATATTTAACATTTTGCTTTAGTTGGAGTTATGAGAGGAAAAACAGGAAATTATTTATTAATTGGGATGGTTCTGGGGGCGACTCTGGGGACCTTGGGTGGTTATTTCTTTGGCGATATTTTTATTGAAATAAAATTTCTGGGAACAATATTCCTTAATGCCTTAAAGATGGTTGTAATTCCGTTAATTGTGGCATCCATAATTGTCGGCGTTTCATCACTGGGCGACATACGGAAACTGGGCCGGACAACAGGAAAGACACTGGCATATTATCTGGCCACAACCAGTTTTTCGGTTCTAATAGGAATAATACTTGTTAATCTGATTCGGCCCGGAGTCGGAGTTCCTCCGATAGGTGCCGCTGTTCCTGAATTTATTCATGGAGGCGGCGGGAATACTATAAAAGATGTTTTCGTCGGTCTTATTCCGGACAATATCTTTGCCGCTGCCGCAGATGGAAAAATATTGCCGCTAATTGTCTTCTCACTGGTTCTTGGAGGTGTCCTGACGGCTATTGGGCGAAAAGGACAACCGGTTATTGATTTCTTTGTCGGCCTGAATATGGCAATTATGAAAATAGTCATTCTGATCATCTATTTTGCACCAATCGGTATCCTGGCATTAATAGGCGGCATTGTTGCCGAAAATCGTGGCTCATTGCAGGAAATTGCCTCGGGATTGGGACTTTATTCTCTGACAGTAATTATTGGATTGTTAATTCATGCTGTTATCGTTCTGCCTTTGATTTTGAAATTCATCGGGAAAAAAGATCCTTTCAAATATTTTCTAAATATGGGTCAGGCACTGACGACGGCATTTACCACCGCTTCTTCATCGGCTACCCTTCCGGTAACTATGGAGGCGGTAACAGAAAAGAATAAAGTTGACAGTAAAGCATCCTCGTTTGTCCTGCCATTGGGCGCCACCATTAATATGGACGGAACGGCATTATATGAAGCGGTTGCGGCTATATTTATAGCCCAAATATATGGTATTGACCTGTCGGTAGGCGCTCAGGTTATAATATTTTTCACTGCCACTTTGGCCTCAATTGGCGCCGCCGCAATCCCGGAAGCAGGTCTGGTTATGATGACCCTGGTTCTTTCGGCGGTTGGCCTGCCACTGGAGGGAATTGGTATTATCCTGATTATCGATTGGTTTCTTGATCGCTGTCGCACCACTGTCAATGTCTGGGGCGATTCAATTGGCGCCGCCGTAATAGGTGAAACCGCTGAAATCAGGGGATATAGAATCGGCGGAAGCAAAACGACGACAACTACAGTCCAGAAAAAATACTCCAAAACCGTTGATAAAAAACCTTACAGGGCAACAAAAAGTCCGAAAAGTACTACCAGAAAATACGGTTCCAAACCGCCGGTAGCCAGAGATTCGAAATCGTATGACGATAAGCGGTACCAGCGCCCCATGGAAAAGCCACAAAAACCTGTGCCACAAAAATCGATTATTAAAGATTCATCATTTGATAAAAAGCCAGTCCAAAGAGCAAGCGCTCCACCTAAAACAAAAAAACCATACATCAAAACTAATGGCAACAGGCCGATTATAAAAAAAGAGCCGGTTCAATTATCAAAAAAAACAATTGAACAGGATCTTGAGAAAGTTCATCGGCAATTATCAGAAAACGCCAGAAGTAAACAACCGACTTTAGCGCCAAAAGATATTACCCAGGAACCAAAATCAGGTGCCAAGCCAATTGATAAGACAAATCTTTCAAGGAATGAATTTTTTCAAAACGGTATTCCAAAATTCAACTTTTTTGATGACAAAAATACTGCAAAAAACAAACCAGTTGAAAAAAAGTCAGATCCGACTGTTGACTCAAAAAAGAGCGAAGGAATAATCATAAAAAACAATTCAGACGATAAGAATCAAAACAAACCGATTGTTTCTGAAATCCCGGTAATTACGATACCATCAGAAAAAAAAGAAAAATCACAGGATAACGCGATTGTGGAACAGAAAAAGCCTATCGTGATAAATACTGCACGACCCGATAAATCAGTAGAGATCATTGAAAAGCCACAAGTAAAACCTGCCGAGCAAAAACCGCCGGAAGCAAAAATATCCCCGCCAGATAAAAAGAAGATCGAGGAAAAACCAATAGAAAAACCTGAAACAAAAGCGGTCGAAAAACCGGAAGAGAAACCTCAGGCAGAAGATTTATCAAAATCTGAAACAAAGCAGGACCAAAAGGCGGATATGGGATGGGGACGAGATAAGAAAAAACGCCTTTCCAAATAGATAATGATTCAATAGCAGCAAAATTAAATTTCGCTTCAAATGGCAGAACTTTTGTTGAAGTCATCCGTTTAAATTAATGAAAAAAACTTGACTTAAATACCGTGATAACGGTATCTATTCAAAGGAGATTATATTTTGAATGGTTTAAAAGTTACATTTCTGATTCTGCTAATGACAATGTTATTTGTTGGGGTTGGATATGCTCTTGGCGGACGAAACGGAATGGTTATTGCGTTTTGCCTGGCGGCTGTGATGAATTTTGTCTCATATTGGTACTCGGATAAGATAATACTCAAATTGTACCGGGCCCGGGAAATATCCGAAGTGGATCATCGGAGACTTTATGCAACAGTCAGCATGATTTCGCAGGAAGCGATGATGCCGATGCCGAAGGTTTATATTTTGCCGACCAAAGGTCCCAATGCTTTTGCCACCGGACGAAACGAGAATCATGCCGCCGTGGCGGTAACCGAAGGGCTGCTTGAGATATTAAATGACGCCGAACTTAGAGGTGTCATTGGACATGAAATAGCCCATATTAAAAATAAAGATTTGTTGATCGGTACCATCGCGGCAACCCTGGCTGCGGCGATTGGCATTCTCGCCTCGATGGCGCGCTGGGCGATGATTTTCGGCGGACAATCCCGAGGCGGCAACCGTGATAGTAACCCAATAGCATTAATTATCGCTATGATAGTTGCTCCATTGGCCGCGATGTTGATTCAGATGGCGATTTCAAGATCACGGGAATACAAAGCCGATGCCAAAGGGGCCCAGATGACCAATCAGTATTTAGGGTTGGCCTCTGCACTGGAAAAAATCCATAAGGCACCAATCAAAATGAATCTGGACAGCCGCCCCGAGATGGCTCATCTGTTTATTGCCAATCCGTTATCCGGCCGGAAATTTACATCGCTTTTTTCGACTCATCCCCCGGTAGAAAAACGGATCGAAAAATTACAAAAATTGGCAAGCGGAGGTTTTGATAATTAACGGCCAGTATTAAGTGCCAAAACCACATGAATAACCCATATTTAGAAATTTTCGCCATTCTGATTTTAATCGCCGCCAACGGCTTTTTCTCATTATCCGAATTTTCTATTATTGCCAGCCGGACAAGCAAACTGAGGCAATTGGCTGATAATGGTGATAAAGGAGCAGTTCGGGCCATAAAAATTAAATCCAAACCAGAATCATTCCTTGCTACTGTCCAGATTGGAATTACATTTGTCGGTGTTATAGCCGGTGTTTTTAGCGGTATGACAATTGTTGGTATGGTAAAACCATATATTGCAAATGTCCCAATTCCAATTATCTCGAATTCGGCTCAAACCATTTCCTTTTTTGTTGTTGTTATCACTATCGCTTGCTTAACGATAGTCGTTGGCGAATTGATACCAAAATATATAGCCCTGTCAAAACCGGCAAGAATTGCAGCCAAAGTAGCTCGTCCCATTCAATGGTTTTCAAATGCCGGTTATTTTTTAGTTCGATTTTTAAATGGAATAGCCCGATTACTTTTAAGAATTATTGGATTTAAAAAAATACCGGAGCAAAACTCTATTTCTGAAGAAGAGATTAATTATATTATCGCCGACGGAAAAGAAAAAGGGCTATTTGACGCCACCGAACAGGAGCTTATCCACTCAGTCTTTGATTTTGCCGATACAACTGTCCGGCAGTCAATGACCCCCAGAACTGATATCGTCGGAATTGATGTCAATAAAGAGCCGAATAAAATTCTTGAACGGATAGCCCAAAACGGCTTTTCCCGTTATCCGGTTTACGGCGAAAATCTGGACAAAATCGAAGGCATTATTTATACCAAAGATGTTATCCGACTACTTCAGGAGTCACGGCTTTTTGCTATAAAGGATATAATTCATAAGGCTTACTTTGTTCCTGATTCAATGAAGCTCAGCAAACTTTTAACCATTTTTCAACAGAAAAAAATGCATATGGCTTTTGTTCTTGATGAGTTCGGCGGAACAGCCGGTTTGATAACATTGGAAGATGTTCTTGAGGAGATCGTTGGGGAGATTCAGGATGAGTTTGATACTGATCAAAGAGAATTTGTCAAGGAAAGCGAATTGGTTGCTTTTGCGTCGGCATCGTTCAGAGTTGATGAATTAAATGATGATTTTGGGACAGCACTGTCCGAGGATGGAACTGATACTTTGGGCGGGTTGGTATTTGAACATCTTCAGCGTCCGGCGGTGCAGGGTGAAGAAGTATTGATCGAAGGATTAAAGTTCGAAATTCTTGAAGTAGATGGCAACCGGATCAAAAGACTTCGCATTGAAAAAGAATTACCTGATAAGCAGTCATCGACAAATGAAGAATAAAAAAACTACCTGCTTTATTTCTTAAGAAATATCTGAAAAAGTTCGACACCGGTTACGGTCACTACAGAAACAATAATTCCTGCAATCACAACACCAAGGGCCAAATGCCAGAATGCTTTTTTCTTATCAAGTTTCAAAAGCCAGGCAGCCAGAGTTCCGGTATAAGCGCCGGTAATCGGCAACGGAATAGCAACAAATAGCATCACTCCCCAATAGCCGTATTTGCCAATTTTATCTTCCGCCTTTTTTTGTGTCCTGGTCACCCAAAAATCGAAAAGCTTCTTATACAGCCCGATTCTGTAAAGAGGTTTATGCAAGGTCTCAAAGAAAAGATAAAGAAGCGGAATTACCAAAATATTCGCAAACACACAAAGGGTGTAAGCCGTAAAAATATTCATCCCCTGCGAGAAAGCATATGGAATGCCGCCGCGAAGCTCTGATATCGGCAAAAGTGACAGTAAAATTGTCTGCAATATATAATTCATTATCTTTGAAAGTATATCAGTGGCGGTTTATTCACAAGATATTTTAATCGATTAGACATAATTAATTGCATTCATTTTGCTGTTTCTTACCTCTTTTCTATACCGTATATTGAATTATGGCACATTCGCATTCACATACTCATGTCGGACAGGGAAAACGGCTGTTTATTACTATTCTTTTTAACATTGCCATCACTGTTGCTGAGATTATCGGCGGACTATTGACCGGTTATCTGGCTCTTTTGGCCGATGCCGTTCATAATCTTTCCGACGTTGCGGCTCTGATCCTTGCCTATATCGGGGATAAAGGTGCCTCTCGCCCGCCTACTAAAAAAGCAACCTATGGCTATAAACGACTGGAAGTGATGACCGCTTTTATATCTGCGGTCAGTCTTGTGGTGATAGCTGTATATATATTTTATGAAGCATACCAGCGGTTTCTTCATCCGCAGCCGATCTCAAATCCAACTCTGCTTCTGATTATTGCTTCTATCGGACTTGTAGGAAATGTTCTATCGGTCTGGATTTTGCGCTCGGCTAAAAAATCCTCGCTTAATATTAAAACCGCTTTTTTGCATATGCTCTATGATACGATATCTTCCGCAGCGGTCATAATTGTGGCGATAGTCATTATCAATACCGGCTGGATGTATCTTGATCCTATTCTGTCGGTTGTTATTGGAGTGATGATCCTCTGGTCATCATTTGATGTCTTAAAAGAAGCAACTATCATATTTTTTGAAGGTGTCCCGCGTGGCATTAATTTTGACGAAGTCGCTCAGGCTATTAACGATTTTCCAAAAGTAGTTAATGCCCATCATCTGCATATTTGGTCATTGTCATCGTCATCAATTGCCCTCTCTTCGCATATCTGTCTTAGTGAAACCGATTATCATCTGGCGCCGGAGATCATCAGAGATATATCTGCGATGATGCAGAAAAATTTTGGAATTGGACATTGTACCATTCAGGCAGAAATGGGTCTTTGCCCCGATAACAGCATTCTTGTTGACCCTTTAAAAGAAATGGATACTCATGAATAATCACCCTGGCGATATTGTTGAATCAAGAATAAAAGATCTCGCTTATGATGGCAAAGCGGTTGGCGAGGTCGACGGTAAAATAATTTTTCTAAATGCCGGTTTACCGGGTGAGTTGGTTAGGGCCAAAATCACCAAATCAAAACGCAATTATTATGTTGGCAAAGTGCTTGAGATAATTGAAAAATCTAATGAACGGATTGAGGCACAATGCTCGCACTTTGATATTTGCGGCGGCTGTACCTGGCAGGATCTCGACTATGAGCGGCAGTTATATTATAAATGAAAACAGATCGATGACTGTCTGAAACATATTGCCAAATTTGAAACGGTTGATCTGGCCGAGATTATCCCTGCCCCCAATCAATTTCGCTATCGTAACAAAATGGAATTTTCATTTAATACCGACCCTGAAAACGATTTTGCTCTCGGCCTGCATAGGCGAGGACGGTTTGATGAAATTTTTAATCTGAACGAATGTTATTTAACCTCGGAAACTGATCCGGAGATCGTCAAATGGTTTCGAACATTTGTCAAAGAAAGCGGGATGTCAGCTTACAATGTCACCGAACATACCGGTTTCCTCAGATTTCTGATGATTCGTCATACACAAAACACAAATCAGATTATGCTCAATATTGTCACTGTCGATGGCGAGATAATAAATTTGGAAAAACTTATTGATGACGTCAAAAGTAAATTTCCCGAAGTTGTTACAATTGTCCAGAATATCAATAATCAGAAATCAAATATCTCCAAAGGTGAAAAAGAGTTTATTCATTATGGAGACGGGTTTATTGAAGAGCGGATATTAGATTGCCGGTTTCGGATATATGCCAATTCATTTTTCCAGACAAATTCACTTCAAACTGAAAACCTTTATAAGACCGCTTTTGAGTTGATTCAACCGAATCAGAATGATCGACTGCTCGACTTATATTGCGGGGCCGGGACAATTGGATTGACAGCGGCGAAAATGGTTGATGAAGTGATCGGGGTTGAACTGGAGCCGACCGCAATTGAGGCGGCCCGAGAAAATGCAAAACTAAATAATATCAATAATGCTACATTTTATACCGGGTTGGCTCAGGAATTATTAAGAAACAATCCGGAGATATTAAACGGAGTCAACTCAATTATTACCGATCCACCTCGCGCCGGAATGCATAAAAAAGCTTTAAAAGCACTGGTGGAACATGATCACAAGCGGCTTGTCTATATTTCATGTAACCCGTCAACTTTTGCGCGGGATGCACAAATATTGGTAGATTCCGGTTATAGTTTGGGTAAGGTGATACCGGTTGACATGTTTCCACATACGATGCATATTGAGTTGGTTTCGATATTTGAAAGATAAAAATATATAACGGTTTTTGAGACATCGGAGGATCTGTGAAAAAAACTGGATTGATGATACTATTAATATTAGTAATGTTCTCGGTAAATCTGTTTTCCCAAAGTAAAGCGGATGAAAATTTTCAAAAACTTGCTTCCGAAATTCTTGATGATTTTCAAAAGTTTTATCCGGTCAAAGCATCTGAAAAGGGGATTCATAAATACGATTATTTGGTAACTGATTATTCAAGAAAATCTGTGAAGAATAAAATTTCCAGACTAAAGAAATTTACGACACGTATCTATAAATACAACAAGATTAATCTATCGGAAGAAAATCGGATTGAGCAAAAGCTTCTTAGGAGCAATGTCGAAATTGCACTTCAGGATATAAGCAAAATAAAATGGCACCAAAGGAACCCATTTATATATATAAACGATGCAGTCAACTCTGTTTATTTTCTGTTAATGTCAAAACATGCTCCGCTTGATGAGCGGGCGCAGAATATCATAGCTCGAATGAAAACAATTCCTGATCTTTTTGTTCAGGCTCAGGATAATTTGAAAAACCCGCCTCCGGTTTATATTGAGGAGGCGCGGGAAATGATAATAACCGGAATTGACTTTTTTAATTCAGTGAAAGTTGAGTTGTCAAAAGATTTCCCGGCTCTCGCCAGTGAAATAAATAATTCCGCAGAGCGTGTCGAATTATCATTGAATGAATTTGACAATTTTCTTGCCAACTGTACTCCGGGAGAGGAAGCTTCTTTTGCTGTTGGCAAAAATGATTTTGATTATAAACTCGAGCATGAGTATTTCTTAGATTTTGATACCGATTCGCTTTTAAGAATTGGTCAGATCTTATTTGAGGAAGCCGATTCTGCATATAAGGCGTATGAGAGCTGGCTTGCTATCAATAATCCGATCGACTCTGTTTTTGTCCCGAATAGTTTAACAAAGCAGGATATTCTCGATTATTACAATTGGGAGTTAAATCAGGTTAAGCAGTTTCTTATCTCCGAGGATATTTTAACCATTCCTGAAGATATCGGTGAATGCAAAATAATTGAAACGCCGAATGTTTTTCGGTCTGTTATTGGAGGGATTGCCTACCAGATGCCGGGCGCTTTTAATTCTGATCAGACCGGACATTTTTATGTCAGTCCAATTTCGGAAGAACTGGATGCTGCCGATCGAAAGTCTTATTTTCAAAAAATGCATGACCGTACTTTCAAGCGTTCGGTGGTGCACGAGGCTTATCCGGGACATCACCTGCAATTGCAGATGGCGGGGCGGTCTGAAAGCGATGTGAGAAAATGGCATGATAATAATTGTTTGATAGAAGGTTGGGCACTTTACACTGAAGAGATGATGTATCAAAATGGATTGTACGGAAATGATAAACGATCTTATCTAAAAATATTGGGGGGAATTCGTTTTCGGGCGGCAAGAATAATTCTCGACGTCAAACTGCATACCGGACAATTTGGTCGAGAAGAAGCGGTCGATTGGTTGACAGGTATTTGGGGTGGGCATGAGGATTATGCAAGATCGGAAGTCAATGGATGTGCACTTAATCCGACATATAAGATGAGCTACCTGATGGGGAAAATACAAATTTTAGAACTGCTCGAAGATTACAAGAAAAAAGAGGGCGACAATTTTTCATTAAAGGAATTTCACGATCGCTTATTGGCCGAAGGTTCCATTCCAATTCCGTTTATTCGAAAATCCTGGGGACTGACAAAATAATAGATTTGATGAGTTTATAATAAAAAAGGCCGATAAATATCGGCCTTTCTTTTTGGTAAAAATATTGTAAGCGCTTTTACTGCCAACATTCCGGCGCCGAGCCAGATTTATATTTATAATTTATCAGTAAAACTATATCAAGTATATTTATTAAATGATCTTTGTTGACATCGGAGGAATTTAGAATCGCCGGCTCCGGCCCCGCTTTATATTTATAATTTATAATGTGGACTATATCAAGAATATTGACCGCTTCATCATTATTGGCATCGCCGCATATAAATTCGCAGGCGTCGCCGGTACCATCATCATCAGTATCAAGTTGGCCAGGATTATTAGCATACGGGCAATTATCGCAGACATCGCCAAATTCATCCAAATCAAAATCTGCCTGCGCCGGGTTATAATCTACAGGGCAATTATCAGCGACGCCTATAAAACCATCCATATCGGGGTCGACCCAAACATGGGCATACAATTTGTCGCTAACCATTGAATCAACCAAAACATGAATTCCGCTTGGCTCAATATATCCATCACTGCTGGGATAACTATTTGGTGCAAATAGTTCCTGACCAGAAACATCGCTGGAAAACAGAGCCGCTTTTCTGGTTTCATAAGGATACCAACATTGAGCACTATCGGTGACAAGTCCAAGGGGAATACTGGTGGCATCTCTATCCGGAGTAAAGCCCGCATCTTCGACAACAACGGCGTAATGATTATAAGTCGGGGTACCATTATTAAATCTGCTGACCGTACTCATTGAACCATCGACATGCGTTATCATCAATCCTCGATCTAGAGTATCAGGGCCAATGGCCAAATCGGGATACAGATAAACGCTGAAATCAGAATCGAGTTTGTCAAACAATGCTGTTGATTGGGGATTACGATATTCCAGCAGAAAATATTCACCACTGGTTCCAATTGGAATCTGGAAAAGTGAATTCTCATTGGTGGTTTCGACGTTGTTGATAATCAGATCTGTATATTCAACTCCATCCAATAATATCGGCGTGATCCACCCCAACTCCTTTTTTCCCCAACCACATATATGCGGCGGGACAGATTTTTTTATCGCCAATAATCCATAGCCATTATATCCCATCAGACACCAATCTACAAAGGGATGATCATTATAGTCGTTCGGAGTGGAAAAAGTTGAGACAACCAGTTTATCATCATAATCATAAA
>DAOUVS010000212.1 GCA_030667525.1 Candidatus Zixiibacteriota bacterium
ATTGGCTGGGGACAATCTTCTTGACATTCACCTGTCTTCTCATTGTCGATTTGGTCACAATATTCGGTTTTTTGCTGAAAAAATATCTCACGTTCTTGCGCGCCATGGCGTTTATAGCAGGAATACTTCTTTCAATATTCGCTCTATACCAGGGTTATCGGGCACCCATCGTGCGCGATTACGAAATCCATCTTTCTAAGCTGCCTTCGCAATATGACGGCTTGGTACTTGTGGCTATCTCCGATTTGCATGTCGGGACCTTCCTCAATGAAAAGTGGCTGGAGGAGCGGGTCAAGCAGGTCAATGCGTTACGGCCTGATGTAGTGGTACTACTGGGTGATATCTTCGAAGGAGATAGCCCGGAAGAGCGTAAAATAAGCATGATGCATCTATTCCAAGAAATATCTGCTCCCCTGGGCGTTTGGGGTGTTACCGGTAACCACGAATATCACGGCGGACTTGATTCCACTATTCAATTTCTGGAAGAATCCGGCGTCCATATGCTGCGGAACCGATGGAGCGAACTTGAGCCAGGATTACTCCTGGCCGGAATCGACGATCGCCATGATCACAGCCAGAATCCCGACACAACCAGCCGGATCGGGCGCTCTCTCTCGGGAAGGCCCTCGTCGTGCGCTACCATTTTCCTATCCCATCGGCCGCAAAGGGCCGAAGAAGTTGCTCTTGCCGGAGTCGAGTTGATGCTTAGTGGTCATACTCATGGTGGACAACTCTGGCCGTTCAGTTACATTGTCGGTATGGTTTATCCCCAGCTCGCAGGGAAATATATCATAAACGAAATGCCGGTCATTGTTTCTCGTGGAACCGGCACCTGGGGTCCGCGCATGCGTCTATGGTATCCGGGCGAAATTCTCCGTATTGTGCTCCGATCCAAGTAATTGCGGCGGGGCGATTATATCATTGCAGATTTCCTGATTTCGGTTTTTTGTCATATCTGAAGCTGAAATTACATTTTGAAGACTATGATGGGAAGACCTGACACGTAAGTATAAGCGGGATAAGAGCGGCAGATCACACCAGCCCGCTGACGCGGACAGGCAAGACCCGCCGCAACTATGTCCGGCGATTTTTTCAACAAGCCTCTTGCCGTGGGTTAGCGGATTGATAGTCAAAAATGGCTAAGGAAATAATATTGTTAACATAATCGCCCGCAAATAATATTTCGGTTGCTGAGGTTGTAAAATATTCTATATTGAATTGAGTATTTATTGGGGCAGATGTGGACATTTGCCGCCCACTTTAAATTGGGTGACGAATTTTCCAAACCTGAAAGATGGATTCCCGCTTTCGCGGGAATGACGTCAAAAAAGGCGAAATGACGTTGATGGAATCGGGACTAACGTTGTTAGTCGATGGTGAATATGTTTACTGAAAACAGAAATAGAACAAATAAAATTGAGCTGGCTAATGGTCGTCTACTCAAACTCGACCGGCCGCTGGTAATGGGGATTCTTAATGTCACCCCCGACTCATTCTCCGACGGCGGCAAATACGCCGGTATCAAAGAGGCCTTATCTTTTGCGCAACAGATGGTAAAAGATGGTGTTGATATTATCGATATCGGCGGGGAATCATCACGACCCGGTTCCAATCCGGTTAGTCTCGACGAAGAACTGAAACGGGTTATTCCAATAATTACAAAAATCCGGGAGCATTCAACAATCCCAATTTCAATCGACACCACCAAAGCTGATGTTGCCAGACAGGCGATTTCTGCCGGAGCCGATATTGTCAATGACATCTCTGCGCTCAGATTCGACAGCGAGATGGTCGATGTTATCGCCGAAAACAGAACCCCGGTAATACTGATGCATATGCTTGGCGATCCAAAAACGATGCAGGCCGATCCGATCTATTTTGATTGCGTTAATGAAATAATGCAGTTTTTCTCCGAGCGGATACATTTTTGTCTCAATAACGGTATCCAGCGCGAAAAAATTATCCTCGACCCCGGAATCGGTTTCGGTAAAAAACTATCTGACAATTTGGCCTTGATAAACAAAATCGGACAATTTAAAACCTTTGGCTGCCCGGTTCTTCTAGGTGCATCACGGAAATCGTTTATTGGAATGATTACCGGTGATAAAAAATCTCCGGAAAAAAGAATCGGCGGATCGCTGGCTGCCGCTATTACAGGCATTCAAAATGGTGTCGATATATTAAGAGTGCATGATATCGCCGAAACAATCGAAGCGATAAAACTGTTAAAGGCTCTAAAGGAGACCTGCTGAAATGGAACTGTTTCAAATCGGATTCTTATCATTCCGTCTGATCGATATGCTTGATATTGCGATTGTATCGTTTATTATCTATCAGCTATTGGCGCTGATGAAAGGAACCCGTGCGGCACAGATGGTGACCGGGCTGGTGCTTATATTTTTGGTCGCCTTTATCGCTTTCTGGTTTCAGCTTGAAGGGCTGTCATGGCTATTTACCAATCTCGCCACAATCGGTTTTATTGTTCTGGTGATTGTTTTCCAACCGGAACTTCGCTCAATGCTGGCGCAGATGGGTCACTCCCGGATTTTTCAGACGCTAACCAAAGTCGAAGAATGGAAGTCGCTGGGCGAAATAACTCAGGCGGTAAAAAGATTGTCGGAACTTCGTTATGGCGGTTTGATTGTTATCGAAAAATCAACCGGTTTGAAAAACTACATTGAAACCGGCAAAGAGTTAAACTCAAATCTCTCCTCAGAAATGTTGACCACCCTTTTTACACCATATACACCGCTTCATGATGGCGCCGCAATCATTCAGGGTGAAAAAATCGCCGCCGCCGCATGCACCCTGCCGCTGACCCAGATTCCACGCTATCGCAGATTATTCGGAATGCGCCACAAGGCGGCAATTGGTATTACCGAGGTGTCCGATGCGGTCACAGTGGTAGTATCAGAAGAAACCGGCCAAATATCTATTGCCTATAACGGGATGCTTGAGAAAGATATTGACCGCAATGAATTCAGACAAAGGCTGGCCGATTACATTAAAAAGTGATTGACCCGATCTTTTAACCATACTTAATTACTGAAGAAATAAGGTTCCATTACTGTTTTATTATTGATACAACTGTTTCCATTTTGGATATTAATATCAGGATAAATATATGTTTATTGATTACACAGAAATAGAGGTCATTGCCGGAAACGGCGGCCCCGGATGTATATCGTTTCGTCGCGAGAAATTTATCAACAAGGGCGGACCTGACGGCGGTGATGGCGGACGGGGTGGCAATGTCATATTTGTCGCTAACAGCAATATTTCCAGTCTGCTTGACTTTAGATACAAAAAAAAGATAAAGGCTGAAAATGGCCGTCCGGGTAATGGTGCCTTAAAAACCGGTCGTTCGGGCAAGCACGTGATAGTACAGGTTCCTCAGGGAACAATTATCAAAAATCTCGAAGACGGATCTATTATTGCCGATCTCAATGACGAGAATAGTGACTTTTTGATTGCCAAAGGCGGCCGCGGAGGGCATGGTAACGATCATTTTAAATCGTCCACAAATCAGACTCCTCGCAATGCGGAGGATGGACGGCCGGGGAAATCATTCAGGGTTTCGCTCGAACTAAAACTACTGGCTGATGTCGGTTTGGTGGGACTGCCTAATGCCGGGAAATCAACGATGCTTTCGGTGCTTTCTGATGCCCGCCCTAAAGTGGCCGACTACCCATTTACAACCCTGATCCCAAATCTGGGGATCGTTGGACTGCGGGATTTCAAATCATTTGTGATGGCTGATATTCCTGGAATAATTGAAGGGGCATCAGCTGGAAAAGGTCTCGGCATTCAGTTCTTAAAACATATTCAAAGAACGCGAGTGATTATTTATTTAATAGATATCTTTGATGGAAAAATTGACGAAACAATTGAATTATTGAAAACTGAGCTATCAAATTTTGATTCAAATCTGGCCAAACGACCATATCTACTGGTATTAAACAAGATTGATCTAATTGAAGAAAGTGATCTAAAAAAGATATTAAAAAAGCGGAAAGATGATTATATTACTTTTTCAGGGGTTACCAAAGCCGGCAAGGATGAGCTTTTAAAACGAATCGAATATGAGCTTGACAGACAAAAATAGAAAAGAACTTCTGATTGATCTAATTGTCCTTGGCCAAATTGACGGCATTGGGGTAAAACGAATTCACCAATTACTTGCTACTATTGGCTCCGCCGAAAAAGTATTAAGCAGTCCGGTCAGTCTTCTGGTCAATATTCCGGGAATAAGCCGTGCGGCTGCCTCGCGGATCAAAGAAAACCAAAATCGAAAAACAGCCGAAGAAATAGCCGATAGAATCGAAAAACTCGATTGGAACTATTTCCTTTTCTCTGATCCAAATTACCCGACCGCCTTAAAAAATATCTCTGACCCGCCGGTTCATCTATTTTATAAAGGCACTTTTACCGAAGCAGATAATAATTCAATTGCCATTGTCGGCTCAAGATCAGCCTCAGAAAACGGCCGAATCTTCGCAGAAAATACCGCAGCAGCTTTGGCCGAAAATGGCATAACAGTTGTGTCCGGTATGGCACGGGGAATTGATACCTGCGCTCATCGAGGCGCCCTCAGAGCTAATGGACGAACTCTGGCGGTTTTTGGCTCATCGCTCGATATTATCTACCCCCCCGAAGGTAGAGAAACGGCGCGAAAAATAATTGATTCTGGAGCTATTATATCAGAATTTTTACCGGGAACAATTCCGAACGGACCAAATTTTCCGAGACGTAATAGAATTATTTCAGGCTTATCACAGGCCGTAATAGTTATCGAGGCGGCCGAGAAATCGGGTGCGCTTTCAACCGCGAATCATGCTTTGGAACAGAATCGCGAAGTTTTTGCGGTTCCGGGATCACCCCGCCTGGCCACCAGTAAAGGAACCAACCGCCTTCTTAAAGAAGGTGCTGCGATTTTAACTTCGGTGGAAGACCTTTTTGAGCAATTACCGCGGCTAAAAGGGAATTTGGAAATAGTCAAAATCCAAAAAGAATTAGAATTAACAAAATCAGAAAAAATGATTGTTGATTTATTTGATGAAAACCCTATACATATAGATATTATGTCTCGTGAGGTGAATAGACCGGTGCCGGATCTGATGCCGATTCTTCTGGCGCTGGAGTTAAAAGGAATTGTAAAAGAATTATCTGGCAAAAGATATATTTTAGATTTATCATAATAAATGACACAAGATACGACAACAGTCAGTAATAGACTCGGCATGCACGCTCGCCCGGCAGCCATGTTTGTCAGCCATGCCTCTAAATTTAAATCCGAGATTTTCATCGAGAAAAACGGACTTAAAGTAAATGGCAAGTCTATTATGGGAGTTATGATGCTGGCGGCGGAGATGGGCTCAAAA
>DAOUVS010000295.1 GCA_030667525.1 Candidatus Zixiibacteriota bacterium
ATTCAATATTTGGCAGTTCGATTCTGGCCGCCAGAATTTTCGGACTCATTATTGGTATCTCATCCGTTTATGTCACTGGCCGAATATCTTTCAAACTTTTTGGGAAAAAGTCAGCCATTTTTGCGGCCCTGATTCATGCCATTTACCCGATAGCGATCTATTTTGAAAGCGAGCTATTAGTTGACAGCCTCTTTACATTACTTTTTGAATTATCGATTCTATGCTTTTTGTACGCAATAGAAACCAAAACAATAAAGTGGACTATCCTTACCGGGTTTATTATCGGATTGGCGGCTATTACCAAACCGACAATTCTGGCTCTGTTACCAATTTATATAATCTGGATATTTATAAAAAACCGTAATCTGGTAAAATCATTTTCGCGAAGCATAATATTAACAGGCTCTTTACTTATTATCATAATACCGGTAACAGTTCGCAATTATTTGGTGGCCGATGATTTTCTGCTAATATCATCATCAGGCGGAATTAATTTTTATATCGGTAACAACTCCACCGCCGATGGTTCAACCGCATCTATGCCACCACCTTTGGGACACAACTGGCAGATGAAGGATATTAATTATATCGCAGAAGATGAAACCGGCAGGAAGTTGAAAGCATCTGAAATATCAGATTTCTGGTACAACAAAGGATTAAATTGGGCGGCAGAAAACAAAACTGATTTTATAAAGCTATATTTTTACAAGTTATTTTTATGTTTTAACAATCTGGAAATATCTAATAACAGGGATCTGAATATTTTCTTCAAAAATAATCCGTTATTGAGGCTCATTCCTATTAATTATGCTTTTATTCTGTTTCTGGCATCAATAGCTTTATTTTTTATTACTATAAAACGGAGCTTAAATTCAAATATTCTTTTTCTGATAGCAATCATATTATTTTATTTTATCATAATATCTTTGTTTTTTATCAATGCCCGCTACCGTTTGCCAGTAATACCATTGCTGATAATATTGGCCTCTTATGGAATTTCAAATTTATTTAGTATCAATGGGAAAAGCATAAAACTGAAAAATCATTCTATCGCACTTGTTATCGGCGTAAGTGCTTTTATCCTCTCATATATACCTTCTCCAAAAACGGAATCACAAGAAATATCAGGCGGGCTTTTTAATCAGGCTAATTACTATTTGTATAAGGGTGATTACAAGAAGGCAACCGCTTTATTTGCACAATTACTAAATTTCAATTCAAATTTCCCTGATGCAAATCTTAATCTTGGCGTCGCCTGGCTTCGGCAGGGAAATGGTGATTCGGCCGAATATTATTTCAGACGTGAGATAGAATTGTTTCCCAATCGAGCCGACGGGTATGTCAATATTGCATCTTTGTACCTTATTAATAATCAGTATCTATTATCCATCATATATGCCGACTCTGCCCTTGCTTTGAAACCGTATCACACTGAAGCCAATATAATAAAAATGAGGAATCAAGCAGCCTTATATGATACAACAGGTCTGCAGAATTCTATAAATGAAGCATTATTATCGACTTCTGAAAAATCAAGAATTCATCTGGAAGCCGGTCTCATGTTTTCCAATTGGCAGAATTATGAAATTGCAATTAATCATCTATTGGCCTCTTTATCGGCCGTTACTATCGCCCCTGAAACCGATGATCGCGCTTTCACCTATTCCGGTTTGACGGGGTATCAGATTTCACTTAAAGTTAAAGGGCGGGCAGCTTATCAATTGGGGTACATTTAGGGAATGCAAAATGATTTGGGCAGATCAATCAAAATGAGCAATCTGGCCATATTCAACGATTCGTCATTAGCCGATGCTTATGTAAATCTTATTAATGGATATCGCCTTTCAGGGAAGATAGACAGCGCCAGATATGTTTCACATATAGCTCTTGAGAAATTCCCCAACCATCAAACAATTAAGGTTATCTCCTCTACCTTCAAATAAAAAAGCCGGAGATAAATAAATATCTCCGGCCATAGTAATACTATTTTAAATATTATAATTCGCTCATCGAAGGCAACAAACCTTGTTTCTTTAACTCATGCAGGTGGTTTCTAATATTCCTATATTTTTGAACATCAGAGCCAAAGTAGTTTGCATTAACTTTGCCCGCATTAATGAATGGCTGATATGACAACCACTCCATCATCGTCTCAAAAACTTGCCTGGCCGAAACTTCATCCATAGCCATCACATTGAAATTGAAATGTGACGTTCTGAAATAATTATTGGCATAACGAATCGCGACCACAGCTCCTTCGCGTTTATCAATAAACAGGTTAACGGGTGGACTGCTGCCATATTTTGATTTATAGAGATACAAAGGTTCGGTACCAAATCCCTTTACTAAATATCCAACTTCCGGCATCGCGCCGGTTATTATCTCACCAGTAGATAGATCTCTGAATGGATAACAGGGTAGTTCCGGATTATCACAGCGAGTGGAATCCCAAAGGTAAAATGATTCCAGTCGCGTTGTATCAATAAACAAGTCAGGCAACTCATCGGTAACCAATGAAGTGGCCCCAATGAAATCTTCAATCCTGACATCGCCGGTGGCAGTCCGTTCCTGCCAACCCGATTGATGAAATTCCTCGATTCCAAAATAAGAACCGAGAATCTCGCCGGCTGGTACTATGTTTCCTTCTACAGGAAATCCTTCGCCCGCTGCGGCTCGCGCCATTATCCAGGCATTCACCCCGGAATTAATGCCCTCAACTATGGAAAGACCTTCCAATGTTTCGAAACCAATTGCTTCGGCGGCATTATCCTTAACAATAAGAGCAATCTTGTGCTTTAATATCTCACGCAAGGTAATACTGCCGTATGCCGAATCTCTATAGGGGTCAATTGCCTTTACCGGATAATAATCCTGAGTCGTTCCGTTTCTCCAC
>DAOUVS010000310.1 GCA_030667525.1 Candidatus Zixiibacteriota bacterium
GAGGAAAGCCATTTCGCTGTGAAAATATTATTTAAGTTGCCAGGGAATTAAATAGATATTCCAAGCGCTATAAATTTTCATAATTATGCCGTATTAAGAGGTTATGAGTAAAGAAGTTACTAAAAATGCGAGACTATTGGTCGATTTATTGATTGTGGTTGACCAATTGGGATATTTTAGTTAATATGTCAATTCGAATAAAAAAATGGAGATGTAGATTTGGCAAATATTAAGAGAAAAAAAGGCATTATCGCCATCCTGACTGGCGGGGGAGATGTCCCGGGATTAAATCCTGCCATTAGAGCCGTTACAATCAGAGCCGTCCGTGAGGGTTATCAGGTTATCGGAATTAAGCGGGGATGGGGCGGAGCGATTGATATTATCCCCGAAAAAGATGCGGATAACAGCAATAATTATCAGGTTCTCACAGAAGAGATTGTTAATAAAGCCGGCCGAACCGGTGGAACTTTTTTGCATAGCTCAAGAACTCATCCGGGGCATGTCGACAAGGCCAGTGTTCCCGAGCATTTGCAATCCAAATATACTGATGAAAAAAATGATCTTACACCGGAAGTAATAAAGAATCTCGATTTTCTCGGAGTCGATTATCTTATCCCGATTGGCGGCGATGACACTCTTAGCTACGGCGTTCATTTATATAAAAATGGCCCCAAGGTTGTTGCAATTCCAAAAACTATGGATAACGATGTTCCGGGAACAGATTATTGTATCGGTTTCAGTACTTGTGTTACCAGAACAATAAAAATGACGCATGATTTGAGAACCTCAGCAGGTTCGCACGAGCGGTTTTTGGTTCTGGAAGTTTTTGGTCGCTATGCCGGATTTACCGCGATGCTTCCGACAATGGCCGGTGCGGCCAACCGTTGTGTCATTCCTGAGTATAAGTTCGATATCGAAAAATTGACCGAGCTTATGGTTGCTGATAGAAAAAACAGCACGAGTAATTACTCCGTTGTTTTGGTATCTGAAGGGGCGATGTTTGAAGGCAGCGAAATGATTTATAAAGATTCGAACAAAGACGCTTATGGTCATGCCAAACTCGGTGGTATTGGGAATATGGTATCAGCAAAGTTGACGGAACTTTCGCCAAAATATAATAATGGCAAGCCAATTGATGTCATAAGTCAAAAACTTGGCTATTTTGTCCGGGGTGGCGATCCTGATGCTATAGATTCTGTTGTTCCGATGGCCTATGGTAATCTGGCACTTGATTTAATTCTAAAGGGAATCCACGGCCGTTTGGTTGTTTTGAAAAACGGACGGTACGATAATGTTCCTTTGGATGTGGTTACCAGTTCAAAGAAATTTGTTAATGTGGAGAAATATTATAACATCAAGCGCCTG
The DNA here is from genome assembly GCA_030667525.1 of Candidatus Zixiibacteriota bacterium. Lineage (GTDB taxonomy): Bacteria > Zixibacteria > MSB-5A5 > GN15 > PGXB01 > JAAERC01. The sequence goes on from DAOUVS010000310.1 coordinate 1,366, forward strand.
CGCCCGCATTACAAGAGCTTTGAAATGCAACCAATGTTTATTATGACAAGTGATTAATTATAAAGGCTGGAAATAATTATTATTTATTTTCCAGCTTTTTAATTCGTTTGAATAAATCGGGCAGTTTGTCAATACATACTTCAATACGTGCGGTTTTCATAATATCTCTGGCCGGAGAACCAAACACTTTTTTGCCCGGTGGTATTCCTTTATGGACTCCCGATTGTGCCCCGACCTGAACCCCGTCACCAAGCTCAATATGCCCGACCAGTCCGGCCTGACCGGCGAGAATAACACCTTTGCCGAGTTTGGTCGATCCTGAGATTCCAACCTGCGAAACTATTATGGAATAATCACCGATTTCGACATTGTGGGCGATTTGCACTAAATTGTCGATTTTAACGTGGCGTCCGATTTTGGTTGGTCCCAATGCACCGCGATCAATAGTACAATTAGCTCCGATTTCGGTATCATCGCCGATTGACACCCAGCCGATCTGTTTAACCTTTTTTATTCCTGCTTCGTGCTGCGCATATCCAAAACCATCTGAACCGATAACCGTTCCACTATGTATGGTGACATTGTCCGCAATTTTGGTGTCGTCATTGATAATAACGCCGGGATAAAGCTTACAGTTATTTCCCAGCAAAACGTTATTACCGAGATAAACTCTGGGGTAAATATTACAATTATCTTCAATCTTACAGTTATTACCAATGAAAGAAAGTGCTCCAACAGAACAGTTATTGCCAATTTTGGCAGTATCAGAAACAACCGCAGTTTTGTCGATTTTGTTATCTATTTCAGTAGTGTCCGGATAAAGCTCATCAAGGATTTGCGCGAAAGCATAATACGGATTATTATGTCTGATTATAGCCGGGCAATTGCACTCTAATTCTTCAGACAAAACAACCGCCGAGGCGGCGGTTGTTTTTAGAAATTTCTTATACTTATTGTTGGCTACAAAGCTGATTTGATTATTACCGGCGGTTTCAATCGGCGCTGCAGAATCAATAATGATATCACCGTCGCCGTCCAATTTACCGCCGACCAGCTCAGAAAGATACTTTACTGTTTTACTCAAACCAGTTTCCAAACATCTTAACTATTCTTCAAGGACGTCAAGGACCTTTTCGGTAATGTCATAATCTTTTTTGGCATAGGCAAGACCAGCTGAATTGAAAACAAAATCATAGTTACCATCGGTTGCAACCTGCTCAATAGCGGCATTGATTTTTTCCAAAAGTGGTTGAATC
>DAOUVS010000232.1 GCA_030667525.1 Candidatus Zixiibacteriota bacterium
ATATGTGGGACCAAACGATGATTCTACTAATGAATTTGAAACTTTACTTAATGACAACGATCATTTAAATTTATATGACTTCTTAGGAATTGACTTATCTCATTTGCCCAAAGTTCCGCAAATTCCTTTTGACAATGAGATGTCGAATATTAGTTTTTTTATTGGTCAATCAATTGGGAAAATCCATCATTTTATGTATGATTTGACTCAAGCTCCTGAAGATATTATAATAAATGGATTGCTTGATGTATCTAAGACCAAGAATCCTCTTTTATTATTTAATTGTACGTATTTTTGGCTAGATTCATCCGATAACCTGAAAATTAGACATGTTGACCTTTTAGAAATCTTCCCATTTAAAGGCGATGAAATTTATTACCATGATAGAGATTCACTGATAGGATTTTCAAATTATTTAATAAATTACAAGTGGCCGAATTATAAAGTAGAATTGCATAGAACTTTGAATGAATTTATTCATATTATTAGTGATCGAAATACTTCTGAGCCAGATATTACAAAATTCTTACAAGAGAATCCAGAGATACTACAGTTATCCTTTAGTTGTAACGAATTAAATCCTCAAACAGATTTAGTTTGGCAATACCCAACCGCTAGGAATAACCTAAAGCCTGATTTTCTACCTGAGCGAATGGATGGTCATTGCGATATTTTGGAATTTAAATTACCATATCTAAAAAGTAAACCAATGGTTGGAAAGGAAGAACGGAGAAATCCAAGCTATGAGATTGATAAGGCGATTTCTCAATTAGATGATTATGAGGACTGGTGTTCGCAGGAAATCAATAGAAAATGGCTAAAGAAAGAATATGGCATAGATATATACAATCCAAATAGAATTTTGGTAATTGGCCATAGTGATGAATTTGCAGCAGGCGATAGGAGAAAGTTAAGAAATATCAGAAATACTACCGTTATTACATATGATGAATTCATTGAATTAGCAAGAACTCAAATTTATCGAGTACGATAATGAAATTTATCCATATTGCCTCAATAATCAATATGATTTTGGTCTTCAATATGACAATTTAACATTATCTTATGGTAATCCAAGTTCTATACATGTCCCAGGTACCCCGCTTAATATCATGCATATTTCATATGCTCCATTCTAAGGTCTGGTCACTTTGTGACTTCTATGCCGTTAGTCAACAGTCATTAAATTTCCAAATCTTCCTATTGATTAGATTAATTGGTTCGGGAAAATTGATGAAATTTTTGAAAATAGATAAAAGGAAGTCGTTGGTATTTCAGGAGTTTCGATTTACTCAAATGAGTTCTCAATGCATGAAAAATAATGAGAGAAATATAGGAATTTTCTCAGGTTGGTATTCTGATCAATTATTATAAATTAGTTCAATCTGTGCCAAGGTGGCGGTGAGGGCATGCTCTACGCGAAGAATCGATCGGCTGAGTTTAAACGGTTTGAAATCTAATTCCAGCATAAGGTCGGTTTCAAACGGCACCCAACCACCTTCGGGGCCGATTGCGATAGCGATTGGATTATTTCCCCCGGAATACAGATTATTTAAAAAACGATCGGTTTCAATATCAGGTAATAATTTCATAGTTTTTTCGTCGGAAATAGTCGGGAAGTAATCTTCAAAAAACGGTTTGAACCGTTTATGAATTGTTACTGTTGGCAGTTGAGTATGTTTGCCCTGAGATAATCCTTCAAGTAAATATGGTATCATATTTTCCGGTTCAAGTAATGGTGAATGATAATAGCTTTTCTCTACCCGGTTGGCGCGAATAAAATGAATATCCTTGATACCCATCATAGCTGATGTTAGCAGTACTTTCTTGACTGTCTGAGGGCGCGGTAAGGCGCATATTAGAGTTTTTTCAGGTGCTATCTTCGGCAGTGGTTTAAGATTTGTAGGTTTGACTACAATATGATTGTTGTCAATAGATTCAATTCTGGCGATTCCGGCCGGGCCATTTAGTATTCCGATCTCTATTTCATCGCCGGATGATAGTTTGAGAATATTTAGAATATGCTCAGCCCGATTATCTTCGAGCCGATATTCATTCTCGCCAATGAGATCATTATCTGTAAGAATTATCAGATTCATATTTTAAATATACAGATAGATTGATAAAACCAAAATGATAATCTTACAACTTTTTGGTCTAAATTACTATTTGTGTTCAGGCGGACAATCTCTACAGCCAAATCCCCCGCCTGATTGCATAAGTTATTACAATGCAAAGTATTATATGATATTGTCCAATTGGGCTTAATCAACATTACTTTTTATTTATGACAGAACCTGTCTCATTAAGTAATTTGCTGTTTTTCCGATAATATAGAGAACATAATTGATTGGTTAATTATTGCTTATGAAGAATATTTGCGCCCTTTTTACATTATTAATGCTATTTGTAGCTCCGCTGAGTGCCACAAATTATTATGTGTCGCCATCGGGGATGGACAATAAAAATGGCCTCTCGGCATTGACCGCATGGGCAACTATTGATAACGGCAATAAATTGGGTGTTTTGGTTCCCGGGGATACGGTCAATATATTGCCCGGGACTTACTATTTGGCCGTAACGGCTGAACTTAATACAAATGGTACGGCGGCGCTTCCGATAGTTTATTCCGGCTCCGGCAATGTCCTTCTGGACGGGAACAATGAAAATAATATTATATTATTGATTGAAGGGAACCATGTCATTGTTCAAGGTTTGGAACTTACTAATACCAGTGAAAATGCCATACATAATAAATCTGATTCCTGCACCATATCGGACTGTTTTATTTATAATACTGAGAAGATTGGCATTCGGGTTGAGGGCAGTTACTCACTTTATTTGAGGAATATAGTTGCCAATACCGGCGATGACGGCATTAAGAATGAGGGATCGGGCGATTATAACCTGTATTATGGAAATACCGTTTATGGCAGTGTGCATGACGGCATAGAGGTCAAAGCTGATAACTCACGTCTTTTCAATAATATATTTGTCGGAAATGAAAAGGGAATTAATGGCTCTGACAAGAATATATGTGCCTTTAATAATGTCTGGAATAATAGTTCCGACAATTATGCCGGTGGTGTTGCTGATTCTGCCGGGGGATTATCTGTTGATCCGCTGTTCACCAATGCAAGCTTGGGCGATTTTTCTCTTGAATCGGGCTCATCACTGATTGATGCCGGTTTTGACCTGGGATATGATTATTGTGGATTAAATCCCGAAATCGGCGCTGAGGAATTTACTGAGCTTTCTGAACTTGCGATTACGCCTGTTTTTGATACTCTAATAGCCGATTTAACCTATGAATTTGCGGTTTCAGGTATAAACAATTGTGGAGATAGTATTGAAACTGGCCCGGTAACCTGGTCGCATACTTTCTCGTCTGGGATAATTTATACCAATGGTTTGTTTGCTCCAAATCTAATCGGCACCGGTACTATTATTGTAACATCAGATATCAATGGTGTTGCTGATACATCGGCAGAAATGATGGTTGTGCCGGGTGAGCTTGATAGTCTATGTATTACTCCCAATAAAGATTCAATTTCCACCGATTCAACTTGCCTGTTTACAGTTGCAGGCTTTGATACCTATGGTAATAGTACCGCGGAAATAGGAACTATCTCATGGACGGTTCTTAATGGAATCGGCACTATTGATGATACCGGTCTATTTGCACCAGCAAAAACAAGCTATGGATTTATTAGAGCGTCGAGCAGTCTGGGTGTAACGGAGTTAACCGACACTATTGTTGTAATAACGGGAAGCATTAATTTTATTGAAGTATTGCCGGAAACAGATGTAATTGAGGATGGCATTACAAGCCAATATATTGCTGAGGGCTATGATGCCGATTCGAATTTTGTGCAGGATGTCTCCTCAATCTCTACCTGGACAACTACAGATGGAACCGGAACGATAGATGCAACCGGTCTTTATACTGCCGGCAGTGTCAGCGGCGATTATTTTGTTAAAGCAGTATATAGCGGTTTCGCTGATTCTGGTGCTGTTGAAGTTCTTGCCAGCGGGACATTGGATTATGTACAAATTGAACTTGAAGACGGTACGCCTTTTGGTGATACAACGCTCACGACCGACATTGATACAACAATGCTTTTCTGTCGGGGTTATAATTCCCTTGATGCTTTACTGGGAGATTTTGCGGCAACATGGTCACTTGTTGGTGGTGATTCGATTGGAACGATCAATTCCGGTCCATCAGTAGCAACTCAATTGAACCTGACGAAACCGGGGACTGGCAAAATTGTTGCCGATCGGTCGGGTGTACCGCCTGATACTACAGGAACCATAACCTGTGGACCAGGAGTGGTGGCAAATTTTATTATTTCTCCTGATACCGCAACAATTGTAATAGATAGTACACTTCACTTTACAGCTATTTCAATTGATGCTGATAGTAATGCTACCAGTCCGCAGGCAGTGCCGACCTGGACGGCCCTGAACGGAATCGGTTCCATAACTAGCAATGGCATTTTTACGCCGAGTTTGGCCGGAACAGGGCAGATCGTTGCCTCAGACTTCGGGGTTGCTGATACTACTGGCGCTATTACCGTTAACTATGGGGACTTGAGAGAAGTCGTCATTTCCCCAAATACAATTAATGCCGGTTTAGGCGATTCGATCCAATTTACGGCGGATGGTTTTGATGTTTTATCAAATCCGGTCGATGTTGGCGA
>DAOUVS010000178.1 GCA_030667525.1 Candidatus Zixiibacteriota bacterium
ATAATGCAGTTCAACTGAGAATTGATAATAGACCTCTTTGCCAATCGTAAACTTATTTTCATAAATACCTAACATATAAAAAAATTTATATCATTTGATTACAAAGTTAATTATTTTATATTCACTATTAATCTTAAGGAAATTAGCGATACAAGTCAACATTAATTATTTATATATATGATAAATTTTGTGATGATCTCAGGTTGATGTTGATTAACCCACCTATTTAGATGTTGTACAACAAGATACAAACAAGCCAAAATAACTTCAAAAGCAATTAATAATCACTAAATTATTTTGATTGCGATAACTTGTTACAATACATAATAATACAAGCATCTCACAAAAAATAAATTTTCATTAATATAAGTAATTGCTGAAAAGTAAAATAAAGGCCCTTTGCAAAAAAGCAAAGGGCCAAAAATATACCAATAATCGGTAAAATATTTACTTGAGAAGCATTAATTTTTTGGTGTCTTGAAAATCACCGGCATTCATTCTATAGAAATAAATTCCGGTAGCGGCAGATGAACCAATGTCATCAGTGCCATCCCAATTAACCGAATAATGCCCGGCTTCATATTCTCCATCAGCCAAAGTTTTAATTTTCTGGCCGAGAACATTGAAAATATCGATTTGCACCGCAGATTGTCTGGGAAGAGCAAAATCAAATGTGGTATTCGGGTTAAACGGATTAGGATAATTCTGTTCAAGTCCGAAATCGGTAGGTAGAACATCAGTATCCTGAATCAGTTCGACATCAGTATGTGTTAAATTTGTAATAGTCCAGCAATATGGACCATTAAAAGTAACTGGTGAATATTCTTCTAGAAATATCCAATCCCAATCTTCACCCCCTCCAGATTCTGCTAAATTAATGGAGTCAAGACAAAACTGGCCGGTAGTTCCGGTGGTGGAATAATCTATCTGAATATTGAATCTAATATATGCCATGTTTGCAGCTGAGGCTGGCATACAGCCCATTCCGGCCACACCCCAGGCTATCTTGTCAGGAAGACTTCCGTCCATATCTATTCCTTCCGCAGCAGGAAAAATAAACATATTCATCATGGTCGCAAAGCCATTGATATATTCGACACTTGGATAATCATCGTCACCGGCTACATCAATATGTGTGATTTCGGTAATGCTTCCATCGGGACTGCTAAACCCAAATGCAAAGTTACCTCCGCACCAATCACCTGAACTCTCATTGTCTATATAAATATCAACTTGAATTGCCGATGAGCCATCAATATTGCCATCTGATGCCTGTGGGGATTGCGCCGTGAATGCTATACCAGCACTCATGGACTGACCGGCAACAAGGAATATTACCAATGCTGCAATTAAGATAATCCCATTACGTTTCATTTAAAACTCCTATTTTATTTTATTAACTTAAATTCCTATTAGTTAATCTCTCAGTATCCATTAAGACGAATTAATGGTCTAAATAGTTTAATTAAAACTATAGACTGTTTCCGTCAATCAAACATAGTATCAATTATCTATAATATCTGACGGCACCTCCTTGAGATGAGGAAAATCCAATATTGGAAATCCCTAATTTTATTACATAATCTATTTAATAATACGTTTGTGGCAGGTTTTTGTCAACCAAAAAAACATTAAAAACTTTGGTTGGTTTTTCAAACGGACTGAATATTATGGGCTGCAGATGTCGGGGCCATTTAGATATTTATAATTCATAAAAGCTATCACATCATTAATATCAACTTCACCGTCAAAATTAAAATCACTGGATTCAACCGGTTCGGGAGGCGGCCCAAATTTAAATATGTAATTAATCAAATAAACAGCGTCAAGGACATTGATTTTGAGATCATTATTCAAATCGCCGCAAATCTCATCCTTTACAAAGATTTTCCCTCCGACAAATTCAGGATAGTAGAAACCATATAGCGATGTTAGCCGCAAAGGACTATTATTTAGAGTTACGGTATCAATAGTAAAAATAGAACCGTCAGCCACAGAAGCCTCAACTTTAAAATCAAGATTTACCAATATTCCTGCTCCGGGTTGCAAAAACTCTGAGCCGACCCCGCCAAAATTGGTTGATATAGAAATTCCATACTTGTTGGTAATATGATCATATGGCGCAATAGACACGTTCTCAAAATACTCAGATAATGTCCCCTCAACAGAGACGGGAGTGGATAGTCTTATTTTTTGATAGCTAACGACATCTCCATTCATTTTCACCTGAAAAGGAATGTACATTCCTTTACATTGAAATTGATTATGAATATATACTGGAACCGTTACTATTCGATATGTTGATGAGGTCGGGACCCTTACAGAATCAATTTTTATGGTATCAGCCGTTACCATAACCAAATTTTTCAAAACTTCCGTTGCTGTTCCCTTTGGTTCATCTACGGTCAAATTCACCGAATACAATCCAAAGTTTTCGTAAGTGTATGTTGGGTTTTGGATTGTCGAACTTCCACCATCACCAAAATTCCAATTCCACGATGAGGGATTGTTTGGAGATAAATCAGTGAAACTCACCTCAAGCGGAGCAGCCCCGGTCAATACCGAACCGGCTTCAAATGCCGCTATTGGAAAATTGGCCATCGAAGCATAAGCATTTATTTGCCCGGCTCCCAAAAAACCTTCATAACCGGGATTGAAAGCATCAATATTAGTCGCATTGTCCAAAATAAGCGCGGTAATTTCAGGTTTTGTAAGATCTGGCATATGTGACTTAATTAAAGCAACAAGACCTGCTACAAAAGGCGCAGCCATCGAAGTCCCAGATATCCAGGCTTCAGTCGGCCCATAATGATTCGAATAAGTGCTGTAAATATTTTCCCCCGGGGCACAGATATCGACATATTCACCATAATTGGAAAAACCGGCTCGATAGCTGCCATTACCACTGGCAGTTGTGGCCCCTACGGATAAAGCGACTTCCATCGGAGGAGAACCAAGAATTAGATCATCCAAATATCCTCCGGATGTGCTAAGTGAATCATCATTTCCAGCAGCATGGATAACCAAAACATTATTTTGATTGCACAATAACCCTGCTGCCGCCATAGCTGCGGAATAATTAGAAAAACCCCAGCTGCAATTGACAACACAGGCGCCCATACTGGCCGCATAATCGACACCCTGGGCACAATTGGCTGTGTTAACATAGCCGGTTTCCAGAGTTGGATCATCAGGATGTTTATATGATCCGCCGACCCGTATGCACATAATTTGAGCCCCCCGATAGGGACCGTTACCGCCGCCCCAACCACCGGCCAACCCGGCTCCAAAGATTCCATTATTGGCAACAGCCGCCGCAATTCCAGCAACATGAGTGCCATGACCATTAAAATCCTTGGGATCCAAATCCGGAACCGCAACATCTTCGCCAGGCCAGGGATCGCTATTAGTCACACCGGTAAAGAAATCGTATCCAATTATATCATCGGCAATTCCATTGCCATCATCATCGACACCATTAACATCCCCCAGATCAAACACAATATGGTCCCCGTCAAGATCTTCGCCGGGATTTACCCAGATATGATTAATCAAATCAGCGTGCGTATATAAAACTCCGACGTCAACAACAGCAATAATTGCCGTATCCGAACCTTTTTCAATTTCCCAAACATCTTTGGCACCAACCGCACTTAATCCCCATTGCGTCCCAAACCTGGGATCATCAGGGACTACTTCATAGATCGGCATCGCCCAAATCGGTGAAGCTGATCTGACATAAGGGCTTTTTTCCATATCATCAATAATAGCATAGACATCAGAATTTTCAGGTAGGGAAACTATAAGGAATTTAGACATATTATTGGTCCCGGCCATGGCATTATTGCCTTTTCGCCATGGAAACATCTTTTGGGCCTGTTTTATCTGATATTTATCAAGGAGTTGCTGAAGAGCCGGAATTTCAAGGCTTAGAGCACTGGATTTATTGCCAATCTTATCAACAGCAACATCTGATTCAAATTGAATTTCTATCTGATTGGTCATCAAAATCGGTCTGGTTGGTTTTCCCTTTGAAGCTGCAAAAGCGACAAAAGGTGAAACCCCAAGGATAAAAACGATTGTTAAGAGAATAGTAGATATATTAGTCAGTTTTTGAGTCATCTGAACCTCATTTTCACCGGTATAGAAATTATATAACCTTAAACCGAAAGATTACCTGCTTAAGTTCCCATAATTAACAGAATTTCAAAATCGGTCCATTTTATTTTCTTATCGGACAAAATTACGATAACTCAAATATACAGCGGTGAAAAACCCCAAATTAAGACCAAATCCTCCCGTTGACCAAATAAATTCAGGAAGCTATCCTTTCGGACAACTTCCTGAAATATGAATAAACTAATATTCAAGACTTTAATGCATCGGCATTAAAAGTCGAGAACATTCTGACAACGTGGATCCGGTCCACCTTTATACTTGTAGTTAATCAAATATACAATATCATTAATATTAACAATGCCATCTCCAGTGGCATCACCAAGAAGATCGCAGTTGTCATAAACAGTCCCAGCATCATAAATAGCTGAAGGCCATTTAACTCCATCGCCACCCTTGTACTTGTAGTTAATCAAATATACAATATCATTAATATTAACACTGCCACTAACATCGGCATCACCTGGAACACCCCAGATTTCACAGCAGGCATATTTTAATGTATATACTTTGGCCAGATCAACGGTTGCCTGAATACCTGCTAATCCACCATCATACTCCGATACCAGGAATTTGACAAAGACAAGAGTATCAGCAACGCCGAGATTAAACATACCATAGCTGGTGATCATACCCAAATCGCGAAAAAGCGATTCATTACCAGTGTTGGCATCGGCTATCCAAGGGCTGTAACCATAAAGCCCCAAGGTTAAGTAATCATACAATTCCTGAGCCGGAAGATGACTTTTTACATCGCCACCCATCCAGTTTTCTCTCTTGAATGTAAATTGATAATCAGCTTCTTCGTATCTATCGGCTGCTTTAATGCCGGTTGGTTTAAATTGATAACCACCGAAGAATGCAGAACCACCAAGACGCAGATCTGCTTCAACAGCGCTATTACCCATAGTTGTAGGAGCACAGAATGTATCCACCTGACTAGCTTCCCAGCCTTGCATATACATCAATTTACGAGTAGCGTCAAAATTGGATGAATTACTTGAACCAGTGTCACTCGGGATATCCCAATCTTCTACAGTTCCGACAATTACATCATTCAGGGTTGCGCCTGATTTGTTCCAGAATTTGGTTACCAGAACAAAGAAGTCATGCTCAGGAGCGGTCATCGGAGAAATAAGTATGTTCTTCACTCCAATCGCCGAGTCGGCAGTTACAAATTCACCGGAGACCAAATAGTCTGCAAATCCGGCATTCACTTCATCCTCTACACCTGTTAACGGACGGAAACCGTCTTTGATATCAGAGTCAGGTTGTTCCGAGAATGAACTATGGCTTGCAACTGAAGTACTAATCCTGGCTCCGTCGAGAGTATTCCTGACAACAAACGGAGCACCTTCAGACATATAGACTTCTTGATTGTTACTATAACCTATGCTGCAGGTATCCTGCTCGATACCAAGATAGCCAAGAATATGGAAATCCATACGACCACAAGAGTCATACAAGCCACCGGAATAGTTACCAGTATTGGCAACCGTTATACCGATTGATTGGGTAAAGAGGGTGTCTTGTTTATATTGCTGAACGGTATCAGCAACAATAAAGCCAATTCTGAGAGTGTCAGCACCATTGCCAGCATCAGAATTAAATATCACGCGGCCTTCTAAAACGGCCGTTTCGTTGATGATACCACCGGTATTGATAACCAATCCAATATCATGTGAGTTTAAAGGAACAGTTGGGCTAATCGTTCCGCCAAATCCACCCTCATCAACTGTCAACCAGCCATCATAAGAAGGATCAGCATTGTCGATTTCCTCAAAAACAATACTGCTGATCGAAAGTAGGACATTACCGATATTGGAAAGTGTTACGTTAATCACTTTTTCAACGCCCGGTTTTGTCCAGGAAGGTGTCGACACAAAAACAGCAGCTGGTTCATAAACCAGAACCGGTGCTTCTTCAGCGTCAACGCATGGGAAACGGAACCATTTAATAGGATCGATTGCCCACATACCTTCACCCTGTACCAAACCACCTGGCCAGAGATCATCAACGTAGAAAACATCCATATAATAATTGTCTGAAGTCACCGTCCATGAAGGATCGCTGACAACCGTGGCATTTGTAAAAACGCCACCGCCACTAATATCCATACCCCAGCGAGTCATTGAGTTATAGAAGTGACTGTGGCAAACACTTGTTGCCGTAGGATCAACCGGATCGGAAGGATCAGAGGTATGACCAGTATCGCATCGCGG